>NZ_RZRW01000510.1:0-4066 GCF_003998745.1 Mesorhizobium sp. M7A.F.Ca.US.014.04.1.1
CTTCGGTGCGAGATCGAGCAAGGCGCGGATCGCCGAGCCGGTCTTTTCACGGGCGCGCAGCTCCAGCACCTGGCCAAGGAAGACCAGCGCGACGATGACGGCGGCAGCCTCGAAATAAACCGGCACCGCACCGCCATGGCCGCGGAACTGATGCGGAAAGATATCCGGAAACAGCGTGGCGACGACGCTGTAGAGATAGGCGGCGCCGACGCCGAGCGAGATCAGCGTCCACATGTTGGGGCTGCGGTTGACGAGCGAATCCCAGCCGCGGTGGAAGAAAGGCAGTGCCGCCCACAACACGACGGGGCTGGCCAATGCCAGCTCAAGCCAGACCTTCGTCCGCTCGTCGACAAAAGCCTGGAAAGTCAGGCCAAGCATCGGCGCCATGGCGACGACCAGCAAAGGGACGGATAGAGCGGCACTGACCCAGAATCGCCTGGTGAAATCGACCAGTTCCGGATTGGGACCCTCGTCACCCGTTGGTACGCCCATCGGCTCCAGCGCCATGCCGCATTTCGGGCAGGATCCGGGCTTGTCGCGGACGATCTCCGGGTGCATCGGGCAGGTGTATTGCGTGCCCTTGGGCATCGGCTGCGGTGCTGGCCTGCCGCCGAGATATTTTTGCGGCTCCGCCTCGAATTTCGCCTGGCAAGCGGCCGAGCAGAAATAGAAGCCCTGGCCTTCGTGGCGGGCAAAATGACTGGCTGTCGCGCGGTCGACGCTCATGCCGCAGACCGGATCGGTGGCGGTCAGGAATTTTTCCAGTTCGGCGACGAATTTCGTGCGGCAGCCCTGGCTGCAGAAATGATAGAGATGGCCATCATGCTCGGCCGTCGGCTTGCCAGCCGCCGGATCGACAGTCATGCCGCAGACCGGGTCGCGGACGACGCTCTTCGTGGTGGGCACGGCGCCTTTTGTCGAGCAGCAGCTGCCGTGCGCGTGATGATCGTGATCTGAATGCGTCATTCGAAAATGCCTTGATGGATCGGTGTGTGACGTGGAGATAGGGCTTCCAGTAACTGGAAGGTCAAGGGCTGTTTCGACTTTTCTTCTCCGGTCCACGGCGCGTCCATCCACCCCAGAAAAAGTCTCACGCGGCAACACCAGGCCTGCTAGAAAGCGCGAGCGTCGCGGGGGTGGGGATTTTCTTCGGCAATGAAGCGTCTGGTCATCAATCTCGATCGGTCTCCCGATCGCCTTGCCCGTGTGACGGCGGAGTTTGCCCGCATCGGCGTTGCATTCGAACGCGTTCAGGCCATAGACGCACGCGACCGGCCGGAGCTGGACCAGCTGCCGCAAAATGTCGGATATCGGAACAGGCTGCCATTGACTGACGGCGAGATCGCCTGCCTGCTCAGTCACCGGGCCTGCTGGGCTGTCATCGCGCAAGGCGACGCCCGCTACGGGGCGATTTTCGAGGACGACATCGTCTTTGCCGCAAAAGCCGGCGCATTGCTTCGCGACAGCGACTGGATCCCAGCCGATGCCGAAGTCGTCAAGCTCGAAAGCTACTTCTGTAAGACCGTGATCCGACGCAAGCGCATTGCCATCGGTCACGGCTTTTCCACATCCAAACTCGACGCCGAACATATAGGAACCGCCGGCTACATCATCTCCAGGCAAACCGCGCTCGACCTGATCAAGGCCACCGAGGAGATCGGCATCGCTGTCGACGACCTTGTCTTCAACCCCGAGTTTTCGGTTTTGCGAGGCGAGACGATCTA
The DNA here is from genome assembly GCF_003998745.1 of Mesorhizobium sp. M7A.F.Ca.US.014.04.1.1. Classification (NCBI taxonomy): domain Bacteria; kingdom Pseudomonadati; phylum Pseudomonadota; class Alphaproteobacteria; order Hyphomicrobiales; family Phyllobacteriaceae; genus Mesorhizobium; species Mesorhizobium sp. M7A.F.Ca.US.014.04.1.1. The sequence goes on from NZ_RZRW01000510.1 coordinate 1,725, forward strand.
TCAGCTTGTTCCTGCGCTCTGCGCGCAAGATCAGTTCCTTGGCGACAGGGCGCTCCAATTGCCAAGCCTGCTCAGAGAAAAGCGGGATATCCAGTGCGCCGCACCCGCCGGGACCGGGAAACGCAGAAAGACAGCCATAGCGAGGGTCAAAGCCGAGGCTCGGCGAATAGGCAAGCGCATTGTCGATTTCGGTCGACTGAAGCGGAGAATGGTCATTCCATTTACTTATCCGAGCCAAAACTCAGCCGGGTCTTGAACCGGCTTCAACGCCCCATACCCAGCGCCGCCAAAACGCGCTATAGACGCCGCCGAAACGGCAAGGCCGACTGGATATATGGCAAGAATCTCCCTGAAGCTCGACGAATTGATCGACGGCGAAGCCTTGCGCCGCGAGATGACCGCGCTGACCGCGGGCACGGCGGGCGACGGCTCAGGGCAGGCTGCGCGCAATGGTGTGCTCCAGCTGCTCAAGGGACGACTGGCGGACGGGCGCGCCATTGCCGAACGCATGCTGAGGGACGATGGCGGCGGCAGCGCCTGCGCGGCGCGGCTGTCGCATCTCATGGACGAGATCATCCGGGCGCTTTACGATTTCGCCGTCACCCATGTCTACCGGGTCAAGAACCCGTCCTCCGCGGAGCGCATGGCCGTCGTCGCTGTCGGCGGCTACGGCCGTGGAACGCTGGCGCCGGGGTCCGACATCGACCTGTTGTTCCTGCTGCCTTACAAGCAGACGCCGTGGGGCGAACAGACAGTCGAATACATGCTCTATATGCTGTGGGACCTGGGGCTGAAGGTCGGCCACGCCACACGCAATATCGACGAATGCCTGCGCCTGTCGCGCACCGACGTCACCATCCGCACCTCGATCCTCGAAGCACGTTTCCTGTGGGGCGAGGAAAAGCTCTATGATGAACTGATGCTGCGCTTCGACCATGAGGTGGTGCGCACGACCGGCCCCGAATATGTCCAGGCCAAGCTTGCCGAACGCGATGACCGCCATGCCAAGGCCGGCGAAAGCCGCTATCTGGTCGAGCCCAACGTCAAGGACGGCAAGGGTGGCCTGCGCGATCTGCAGACGCTGTTCTGGATCGGCAAATATTTCTACCGGGTGCGCACCGGCGAGGAATTGGTCGATAAAGGCGTCTTCACCGAGGGTGAGTACCGCGAGTTCCAGAAAGCCGAGGATTTCCTGTGGGCGGTACGCTGTCACATGCATTTCCTCACCGGCAAGGCCGAGGAGCGGCTGCATTTCGACATCCAGCGCGAGATCGCCGAACGGCTCGGCTACACCACGCACCCCGGCCTGTCGGCGGTCGAGCGCTTCATGAAGCACTACTTCCTCGTTGCCAAGGACGTCGGCGACCTGACCCGCATCTTCTGTGCCGCGCTCGAGGAGGAGCAGGCCAAGCACGTGCCGGGCTTCAACCGCATCTTCCTGACTTTCTCGCGGCGCAAGCGCAAGCTGGCCGGCACGTCGGACTTCATTGTCGACAACCACCGCATCAACATCGCCGACGACCAGGTGTTCGAGCGCGATCCGGTCAATCTGCTCAGGCTGTTCTGGTTCGCCGACAAGCACGGTCTGGAATTCCACCCCGATGCGCTGAAGCTGCTGACCCGTTCGCTCGGCCTGGTCAACAAGTCGCTGCGGCGCGACGAGGAGGCCAACCGGCTGTTCCTCGACATATTGACCTCGGATCGCAATGCCGAACTCAATCTGCGCCGCATGAACGAGGCCGGGCTGCTCGGCAGGCTGATCCCGGATTTCGGCAAGATCGTCGCCATGATGCAGTTCTCGATGTACCACCACTACACGGTGGACGAGCACCTCATCCGCTGCATCGGCGTGCTGGCCGAGATCGAACGCGGCGACGGCGAAAAGGTCCATCCCCTGTCGCACACGCTGATGCCGGGGCTGAAGAAGAGCCGCGAGGCGCTCTATGTCGCCGTACTGCTGCACGACATCGCCAAGGGCAGGCCGGAGGACCATTCCGAGGCGGGGGCCAGGATCGCACGCCGCATCTGTCCGCATATGGGGCTGTCGCCTGCCGATACCGAGACCGTTGCCTGGCTGGTCGAGAACCATCTCGTGATGTCGATGACAGCCCAGACCCGCGACCTCAACGACCGCAAGACCATCGAGGATTTCGCCGCGATCGTGCAGTCGGTCGAGCGGCTGAAGCTGCTTTTGATCCTCACCGTCTGCGACATCAGGGGCGTCGGACCGGGTGTCTGGAACGGCTGGAAGGGCCAGTTGCTGCGCACGCTCTACTACGAGACCGAATTGCTGTTGACCGGCGGGTTTTCGGAAGTGTCGCGCGCGCAACGCACGGCGGCGG
>NZ_RZRW01000051.1:0-17778 GCF_003998745.1 Mesorhizobium sp. M7A.F.Ca.US.014.04.1.1
TTGGCATCGACATTGCCTGGCTTGCCGTCATGGCGGGTGACGTTGAGCACCGTCTCGACCGCCAGCGGCGCGGCGTCGGCCTTGAGCATGCCCCTGGCGGCAAGTTCGGCGATGCCGCTGCCGGCCAGTTGCTGGCCAAGCGCGATCTCGGGCAGGTCGATCTGCTTGATGTCGATGGAAACCGGCAGCGTCGTCGTGCCGCCGCTCGGCGCCGGCTGCGTGCTGGCCACCGGCAACCGGGCGAGTTCTATGCGCTCGGCAGCGATGCGGTCGGCGCTGAAGTTTTTCGACAGCAGCGCCAGCGGCGACCAGTCGACGGCCACCTTGCGCGCCACCAGCCAGGCACCCTCGCGATCCTCCAGCACGACATGGTCGACGCTGAGGGCTCCCGACCAGATGCCGTCTATGCCGCTGACCGTGATCTTGCGGTCGTCGGTCGATGCCAGCCGCGAAATGATGCCGGCGAGATTGTCGCGGCCGCGCTCGGTCTTGGTTAGCACCACCAGCGCGCCGATCGCTCCCGCAATCACGATCAGCAGGGTGTAGAGAACAATGCGGAGGATGCGCCAGACTGTTTTCATCGCTCAGAATGCCTGTCCGATGCCGGCATAGATGCCGAAATGCGGATCGCCCGGATCGCGGTTGAGCGGCACGGCCGCGTCGATGCGCAGCGGCCCGAACGGCGTGACATAGCGCAGGCCGACGCCGTCGCCGACCTTGACATCGGAGAAATCGGGAACCGATTTGGTCGACACGGTGCCGGCATCGACGAACGGCACGATGCCGATCGTGTCGGTGATGGCGATGCGCATCTCGACCGAGGTTTCGAAGAAGGACAGGCCGCCGATCGGCTGGCCGGTGAAATCCTTCGGACCGATGCCCTGATAGGCGTAGCCGCGCACCGAACCGCCGCCGCCGGAATAGAAGCGCCGGTCGGCCGGCACATTCTGAAGCCCGGTGCCCACGATCGAACCGATGGCGACACGTTCGGCCAGCACGAACTTGGAAGCCGAATCCAGCGACTGATAGGCCGACCCTTCGCCCCTCAGCTTCAGGAAGGCCGCACCATTCAAAATGTCGTAGCTCGGCTCGGCATAGGCCAGCACCCGAAAGCCGCTGGTCGGGTTCAGGCGGTTGTCCCTGTTGTCGTAGACATATTGCAGCGGAATGCTGGCGATCAGGTATTTGTGCTTGCCGAAAGCGTCGTGGATGCGGGAATAGTCGAGCGCCACCTCGGCGGAAACCGTCTGCTTCTTGGTCAGTTCGTAGGACAGTCCGGTGCTGCCCTTGATCGAGAAATGGTCATAGGCATCAGGATGTTCGAGCACCGTCTTGACGCTGGCGAAGAACTTCGATGCCGGTCCGATCACACCGGGTTTCTCGAACATGATGCCGGCATTGTAGTTGAGTTCGCCGAGATCGTTGCTGCCGATGCCGCTGATCTTGCCATCGATGCGCAGCTTCTCGGCCCGGCCGAACAAATTGCGGTGGCCCCAATAGCCCTCAAGGCCCAGCCCCTCGGTGTTGGAAAAAGTGCCGCCGACGCCGAAATAGCGTGGCTTGCGCTCGCTGACCTGGACGCCGATCGGAATGTTGCCGTCGGCATCGAGCGTGTCGGCTTCCTTGAACGTCACGCTGTTGAAGACCTCGAGCGCCAGCAACCGGTCGCGCGCATCGTCGATCTCTTGCGGCGAGTATTGCCGGCCGCGCTTGAGGCCGGTCATGTATTCGGTGAAGTCGCGGTCGACCTTCTCGGTGCCTTCCACGGTGGTCGGGCCATAGCCGGCGACCGGTCCGGCGGCGACCGTCAGCGTCACGTCGAGCGTCGAGGTGGCATGGTCGGCGACGATCTGGCGGTCCGTCACCTCTGCCAGCGGCCTGCCTTGCTCCTTCAGCGTCCGCACGATCAGCGCCTCGGCCTTGAGCACTGCGCCGGATCCGGCGTCGCCGCCTGATATCAGGCCATAATCGGCGCTCATCAGTCCTGCCGCGTCGCCTTGCAGCCTGATATTGCCCAAGGTGAATTTCGGCCCGGTAGCAATGTCGATCGCCACGGGAACCGGCTGCGGACCCTTGAATTCGGCATCCGGCGGCAAATCGTCGAGCGGCTTGCCGTCGATGGTGACGGTGACGACGCCTTCGTAGCGGGCATCGGCATAGAGCGCGGCGACAAGCTGTTCGCGGTCGCTGCGCGCCTTGGCCATCAGCCCGAGCGAGCCTGAAACCGGACGCTCCTCGTCGCTCTTCAGCGCCGAGGCATTTTCGAGCTTCTTGACCAGGTTCTTGTCGGCATCGGGGGCATTGATGGTCACGGCGTAGCGCAGCGGATCGACGATGTCGGCATCCTCGTCGCTGGACGATCCCCACAGCTTGATGCCGAAAAGCTCGAAAGCGGCCGCCGGGGACGATTCGGCGACGAGCACGGTCGAGCACATCATGGCCAGCAGCAGGGCGCGCGGAAGCGCACGCCCTGGCGCGCGACCTCCTGACATCTGCTCTTCATGCGCCGGCATTAAGACAACCTAGGTTACAAAACTAAAATTGGAATGAAGTTCTGAAGCGCTCGTAAAGGGGCCACAATCCAATTGTCTGAAATAGGACGGGCTTGGAATTCACACCTTTTGCGTCGCCGCAAGAAAGCGTGATCCCCTGTCCTATGGAGGTACTACCGGTCATCGACCGGAAAGGAAACCGTTGGCAGGCGGAACCCTGCCGCGTCCTTGTGTTGACAAGCCTGACTGAAGCTTGATCATGCCCGGACGTCAGCTGTGTCTGGAGGGGTGTTATGGCAATGCGCGCGGCTCGTGGTCTTTCGATTCTGATTCTCCTGTTTTTTGCCTGGGCCAATGTCCTGGCCTGGAGCAGCGTCTCGCAGGCGGCCGAGGCCCGGCGTATCGCGACAACGGACAATTCCGATTATTTCGGTTTTGATCTCAGGTCCGACCAGAATGTGACAATCGACCAGTGCAAGACGACATGCCTGGGAGACCCGGCCTGCCGCGCCTTCACCTACAATAAAAAAGCCAAATGGTGCTTCCTCAAATCCGACTACAACCAGTTGAAAACCTTCAACGGCGCGGTCGCCGGCAAGGTCGTCAACATCGATGGCGATCCTGATATCGGCGCGCCGCCGGAACTCGCCTTTTTCCCCAACTGGATGGCCGACCAGGCCCAGCAATACCGCAACAAGCTGCTCGGCCCGGCCTATGACAAGCCGACAGAAGGCATGGCTGCCTTGCTGAGTGCCGCCGAACAGGCCGTGCTGACCGGCGACCACCGCTCCGCCATGCTGAAATACGAGGCCGCTGTCTCGGTACTGCCCGATGATGGCCAGCTCTGGCTCAACCTGGCGCGTGAAACGCTGGCCGTGCAGCCCGCCGCCAGCACATCCGAAGCTTCCACTTTGCCGACGAACGGCACTTCGGCCGCATTCAATGCCTATAAACTACTGCGCACCACCAAGACGCGCGCCGAAGTGCTGGCGCTGCTCGGCAACGGCCTCGACAAGCGCGATCTCTACCGGCCGGCGCTACAGGCCTATGAGGCGAGCCTTGCCCTGAACCCGTCGCCGGCGGTCCAGGCCGACTATGCCGATCTGAAGGCGCGCAAGGGTTTCCGCGTTATCGACCACACCATCGACGCCGACACCAGCGCGCCGCGCATCTGCGCGCAATTCTCCGAAGATCTGGTCAAGACCGGCGTCGATTACGCGCAATTCGTCACCGTCGACAATGCACCGCCCAAGGGCGTCGAGGCCAAGGACAAGCAGATCTGCGTCGAAGGGCTGGAGCATGGCCAGCACTACGACGTCACCTTCCGCGCCGGCCTGCCGGCGGCAATCGGCGAAGTGACCGCGGCACCCGTGGTGCTGTCGATCTATGTCCAGGACCGCGCACCGTCCGCCCGCTTCACCGGTGATAGCTTCGTGCTGCCGGCCGGCGCGCGCCGCGGTATTCCGATCGTTACCGTCAACATGAACGCCGCCGAGATGAAGCTCTATCGCATCGGCGATCGTTCGCTGGCACAGCTTCTGTCGGGCTACCAGTTCCTGCACCAGCTGGACGGCTATGACATCTCCAACATTTCCGAGCAGATGGGCGCGCCGGTCTGGCAAGGCCAGCTCGACATCGCCAATGACCTCAACAAGGAGGTCACCACCTCCTTCCCGGTCGACGAGGCGGTGCCGCAGCGCAAGCCCGGCGTCTACGTGCTGACCGCCCAGGCCGTCAACAACAAGAGCGACGACTACAACTCGATGGCCACGCAATGGTTCGTCGTCTCCGACATCGGCCTGTCGACCTATACCGGTCAGGACGGGCTCAATGTCTTTGCCCGTTCGCTGGGCAGCGCCAAGCCGATCGCCGGCGCCGAACTGACGCTGGTCGCCAGGAACAATGAGGTTCTGGGCACGGCGACGTCGGATGCCGACGGCCATGCCGTCTTCAACCCCGGCCTGACGCGCGGCGACGGCGGCATGGTGCCGGCCGTGCTGATGGCCAAGCAGGGCGACAATGACTTCGTCTTCCTCGACATGGGCCGGGCCGGCTTCGACCTGTCCGACCGCGGCGTCACCGGGCGCGCGGCGCCAGGTGCGCTCGACGTCTATGCCTGGACCGAACGCGGTATCTACCGCGCCGGCGAGGATGTTCATGTCGCCGCACTTGCTCGCGACGGTGCCGCCAAGGCGGTCGAAAACCTGCCGTTGACCTTCATCTTCTCGCGCCCCGACGGCGTCGAGGACCGCCGTATCGTCAGCGACGGCGCATCGGCCGGCGGCCATGCCGTCGACCTGCCGCTCGCCCCCAACGCCATGCGAGGCACCTGGTCGGTGTCGATCTACACCGATCCCAAGCAGCCCGCGGTGGCCAGCCAGATGTTCCTGGTCGAGGATTTCGTGCCGGATCGCATCGAATTCGACATGAAGGCCGACAAGCAGGAAATCGCCCAGGGCGAAACCGCCAACATCGACATTGACGGCCGCTTCCTCTATGGCGCGCCGGCAGCAGGCTTGGCGCTGGAAGGCGAGCTGACGCTGTCGACTTCGCGCGACTGGGACCGTTTCCAGGGCTTTTCCTTCGGTCTCGCCGACGAGCAGTCGGCCGAACCCACGGTCACCCCCCTCGCCGATCTGCCGGTGGTTGGCGATGACGGCAAGGCGACCTTCCCGGTCTCCGTCGACCAACTGCCCTCGACCACCAAGCTGGTCGACGCCAAGGTGACGGTCAGGATGCGTGAAACCGGCGGCCGCGCCATCGAGCGCTCGCTCAACATCGGCATCCGCCCGCAGGGCCATATGATCGGCATTCGTCCGGATTTCGCCGACAATGAAGTGCCGCAGGGCGGCACGGCCAAGTTCAGCCTGATCGCCGTCGATCCCGACGGCAAGCGTGAGGCGCTGAAAGGCGCGCAATGGACGCTGGTCAAGGTCGAACGCAATTACCAGTGGTACCGCTCCAACAATTCGTGGAATTACGAGCCGGTGACCTTCACCAAGTCGATCGCCAACGGCCAGGTCGACCTCAACGCCGACGGCGACGCAACGGTCTCCGTGCCGGTCGATTGGGGTCAGTACAGGCTCGAGGTTGAAACCGCCGATCCGGAAGGACCGGCGACCAGCTACGAGTTCGACGCCGGCTGGTATGTCTCCTCGACCACCACCGAAACGCCTGACGGCCTCGAAATCGCCCTCGACAAGGACAATTATGCCGCCGGCGAAGTGGCCAAGCTGAAAATCTCGCCGCATTTTGCCGGCGAACTCTTGATCAACATCGGCTCCGACAAGCTGTTGAAGACCATCACGGCGTCAGTGCCGGCCGGCGGCAGCACCGTCGACATTCCGGTCGGCGACGACTGGGGCGCCGGCGCCTATGTCACCGCAACCCTGTTCCGGCCGGGCGATGCGCAGGAGACGCGCATGCCGGCCCGCGCCATCGGCGTGAAATGGCTGAAGGTCGATCCGGGTTCGAAGAAGCTCGCCATCACCTTGACGCCACCGGACAAGACCATGCCGCGCCAGCAGCTGTCGATCCCGGTTTCGGTCGCCGGCGTGCAGCCGGGCAGCAATGCCTATGTCATGGTTGCCGCCGTCGATGTCGGCATCCTCAATCTGACCAGCTACAAGGCGCCGGATCCGGAGAACTGGTTCTTCGGCCAGCGCATGCTGGGCATGGAAATCCGCGACATCTACGGTCGCCTGATCGACGGTTCTCTGGGCAACGCCGGCAAGCTCAGGACCGGCGGCGACGGCGCCAACATGCAGGCGCAAGGCAGCCCGCCGACCGAAAAGCTTGTCGCCTTCTTTTCCGGCGTCGTCGAGCTTGACGCCGACGGCAAGGCGCGGGTCGACTTCGACATCCCGCAGTTCAACGGCACCGTGCGCGTCATGGCCGTCGCCTGGACCAAGGACGCGGTCGGCCACGCCCAGTCCGACGTGATCGTGCGCGATCCCGTGGTCATCACCGCCGGCCTGCCGCGCTTCCTGGCGCCTGGTGACGCCGCCGTTATGCGCCTCGACGTCGCCGACACCGATGGTCCGGCCGGCGACTATGCGTTCTCGATCGAAACGACGGGCGACCTGTCGACGGGCGACAAGCCCCTGCCCCAGAAGCTGACGCTCGCCCAGGGCAAGCGCCAGACGCTAACCGTGCCGCTGATCGCTCAGACGGCCGGCAATGCCTCGCTCACCATCAAGCTTGCCCATGCCGACGGCACCAAGGTCGAGCAGACGCTCTATGTGCCGGTGCGCCCGGCGCAATTACCGGTCACCACCCGCCTGGTGGTCGACCTCAAGGGCGATGGCGGCGCGCTTCGCGTCGACAAGGAGCTGCTCGCGGCAAGCCTGCTCGACGGCGCCTCTGTCAGCGTCGGCGTTTCGCAGGCTGCCGCCTTCGACGTGCCTTCGCTGCTGATGACGCTCGACCGCTACCCCTATGGGTGCGCCGAGCAGACCACCAGCCGCGCCATGCCGCTTCTCTACGTCAATGAATTGGCGTCAGGCATCGGCATGGCCAGCGATCCAGATATCCATGGCCGCATTCAGGACGCCATCTACAAGGTTCTGAGCTATCAGGCCTCGGGCGGCAGCTTCGGCCTGTGGGGGCCGGGCTCCGGCGATCTGTGGCTCGATGCCTATGTCACCGACTTCCTGACCAGGGCGCGCGAGCAGAAATACGACGTGCCGAGCCTGGCCATGAACCAGGCGCTCAGCAACCTGCAGAACTCACTCGGCTACGACCAGAGCGTCCAGGACCGGGGCAGCGAGATCGCCTACGCCCTCTACGTTCTGGCCCGCAACAAGAAGGCCTCGATCGGCGACCTGCGCTACTATGCGGACACGCAACTCGAAGCTTTTTCCAGCCCGATGGCCGTTGCCCAGCTGGCGGCAAGCCTGGCGCTCTACGGCGATACACCGCGTGCGGAATCGACGTTCAAGACTGCCCTGCAGTTGGCCAAGTCGACCACCGACTACGACTACTACCGCTCCGACTACGGTTCGCGGCTGCGTGATGGCGCGGCGATGCTGGCGTTGGCGGCGGAATCCAAGCCGGTACCGACAATCGTGCCGGAGCTGATCAGGCTGGTGACCAGGGAACGCGCCGAAGCCCGCTGGACCAGCACCCAGGACGAATCCTGGATGCTGCTGGCGGCCCGCGCGCTGAAAGAAGGCAATGATACGATCACGCTGACCGTCAATGGCGCGGCACATTCCGGCGGCTACTCCGACCAGGTCGAAGGCTCTGACCTTGTCGAAAGCCCGCTGACCATCGCCAACACCGGCAAGACCCCGCTGCAGGCCGTCGTCACCACGGTGGCGTCGCCGGTCCAGCCCCTGCCGGCCGGCGGCGATGGCTTCACCATCAGCCGCACCTACTACAAGCTCGACGGCACCGAGGCCAATGTCACCGAAGCGACGCAGAACGAACGCTATGTCGTCGTGCTCAAAGTCAACGAGCAGAACACATGGCCATCGCGCCTGCTGGTCACCGACCTGTTGCCGGCCGGCTTCGAGATCGACAATCCCGGCCTGGTCTCCAGCGCCCAGTTGACGAACTTCTCGTGGCTGGCGCAGACCGATGCGGCCCATCTCGAATTCCGCGACGACCGTTTCGTCGCGGCATTCAACCCGGCCGACGGCGACCACGACCACAATCTGACCCTCGCCTATGTCGTGCGCGCCGTGACGCCGGGTACCTATGCGCACCCCGCGGCAACGGTGGAAGACATGTATCGGCCGCAATACTCGGCCCGCACCGCCACCGGCATGATGGAGATCAAGGCGCCGTAAGGCGCTGATGGTGATGGACGCGATGAGCAAAGTGCCCCCTCACCCGCCCTCCGCTTCGCTCGGTCGACCTCTCCCCGAGGGGAGAGGAGACGGCCAGCGCTGGCGCCAGTCTCTTCTCCCCACCGGAGGGAAGGCGGCCGCGAAGCGGCCGGATGAGGGGGCATCTTTACTGCCATGAAGATGCTTCGCAAATTCGCTGTTGGAGCGGCAGGGTGCGCCGGCATCCTCGCCCTTTCCGCCGCGTCCCTCTGGGAACTCGACCGCGCCTTCCCGCCCCCGCTTCCAGCCGAACTCACGGTCTCCACCGAAGTCCAGGACCGCGATGGCCAGTTGTTGCGCGCCTTCGCCACGCCGGACGGCTACTGGCGGCTCGAAACCCGGCTCGACCAGGTCGACAAGCAATTCGTCGACATGCTGGTCACCTATGAAGACAAACGTTTCTGGGATCATGAGGGCGTCGACGTGCTGGCGCTGGCGCGCGCCGCCGGCCAGTTCGCCACCAGCGGCCACATCGTTTCCGGCGGCTCGACGCTTTCGATGCAGCTTGCCCGGCTGATCGAGCCGCGCGAAAGCCGCAGCCTCGGCTCCAAGATCAAGCAGATGCTGCGCGCCATCCAGATCGAACGGCGGCTGTCGAAACGCGAAATCCTCGAACGCTACCTCACGCTGGCGCCTTATGGCGGCAATCTGGAACGCGTGCGCGCCGCCTCGCTGGCCTATTTCGGCAAGGAGCCGAAACGGCTCACCGTTTCCGAATCCGTCCTGCTCGTCGCTCTGCCGCAGCTGCCGGAAAAGCGTCGGCCCGACCGCAATTTGAAGATCGCCCACGCCGCCCGCGACCGGGTGCTGACCCGAATGGTCTCCTCCCGCCTGCTCGGCGAGCGCGAGGCCGCACGGGCCGCCCTCGACGATGTCTCGGACCTGCGCCGCACGCTGCCGGCGCTCGCCGCGCACGCCGCCTATGCGATGTTGCCCAAGGCCGTCCCCGGCCAGCCCTTGCAACTGACGATCCGCAAGAGCGTCCAGGAGGGGCTGGAACAGGTGGCGAGGGACGCGGCCACCAAGCTCGGCCCTCGCCTGTCGGTCGCCATGGTGCTGGCCGACTCCCGCACCGGCGACATCCTTGGCGAAGTCGGCTCGGCCAATTTCTTCGACGCCAGCCGCTCCGGCTGGATCGACATGACAAAGATCGTCCGCTCGCCCGGCTCGACGCTGAAGCCGTTCATCTACGGTCTTGCCTTCGAACAGGGCCTGGTGGCGCAGGAGACGCTGATCGATGACAGCCCTGTCGATTTCTCCGGCTACCGGCCGAAGAATTTCGACATGGGCTACCAGGGCGATGTCAGCATCCGGCAAGCCCTGCAACTGTCGCTCAACGTGCCGGCGATCCGCGTGCTCGACGCGGTCGGGCCAACGCGGCTGATGGCGCGCTTCCGCCAGGCCGGCGTCAGCCCCATACTGCCGGTCAACGAGGCGCCGGGCCTGGCCATCGGCCTTGGCGGCGTAGGCGTCACGCTGCGCGACCTCGCCCAGCTCTACACAGGGCTCGCCAATGGCGGCAAGACGCACACGCTGCATGACGGCACCGAGCCGGCCAATGCCGAGCGCACCAGCGCCACCATCCTCGACGGTCAGGCCAACTGGCAGATCATCGACATACTGTCGGGCGTCAAGCCGCCCGAGGGTGCCCTGCAGCGCGGCATTGCCTACAAGACCGGCACGTCCTACGGCTACCGCGACGCGTGGTCGGTCGGCTTCGACGGCCGCTATGTGCTCGGTGTCTGGGTCGGCCGTCCCGACGCCGGCGCGGTGCCCGGACTGTCCGGTTATGTCTCGGCCGCTCCCATCCTGTTCGAGGGTTTTGTCCGCTCGGGCCTGGCCACCGTCCCCTTGCCGGGCAAGCCGCCCGGACTGTTCAGCCCCAGGCGCGAGGACCTGCCGGTGACGCTCGCCCGCTTCGGCGCCGGGGCGGACGGCCTGGTGCAGGCGACAGTGACCGAACCCGCACCGACCATCATCTTCCCGCCCGACGGCGCCCGCGTCGATCTCGGCACCAATTCGGTCGACGCCTCGCCGCTGGTGCTGAAGCTGCAAGGCGGCCGTGCGCCGTTCCGCTGGCTCGCCAACGGCAAGCCGCTGGTGGGCATCGACCGTCGCCGCACCGCGACCTGGCAGCCCGACGGCGCCGGCTATTCGACGCTGACCGTCATCGACGCCGCGGGACGCGCGGCGAGCGTGAAGGTGTTTGTCGAATAGACGGCTGCAAGCGATTCGTGGAATTGGCTTTCCACAGGCTCAGCGGATAGCGGGATACTTCACCCATGCCTGTTCCGAGGCACCCCCCTCTGGCCTGCCGGCGATCTCCCCCGCAAGGAGGGCGATCGGATGTCCTTGCCGCTTTCGCCAGTTATCAATGGTGGAGCAGGACGCCAAAGCTGACAATCTCCCCCCTTGCGGGGGAGATGCCTGGCAAGGCAGAGGGGGGTGCCTCGCGCGATCCTTTCCTGTCGGCAGCCTCAGCACTGGCAGCAACAATCCTTGTCACGGCAATCACCCTCCCTGCTCTCGCTGACCCACTCCCCGCCGGCTTTGTCCGGCTCGCCGATGTCGACCCCTCGATCCGCCAGGACATCCGCTACGCCGGATCGGATAATTTTCTGCACCGCAAGGTGAACGGCTATGGCGCCCCGGTCTGCATCCTCACCGAGGATGCGGCGAAGGCACTCTCCGCTGTCCAGAAAGCGATCGCGGCCAAACGCCTGACCCTGGTGGTGTTCGATTGCTACCGCCCTGCCCGCGCCGTCGCCGACATGGGCGAATGGACAAAACAGGGCGGGCCGCCCGATCCGCAATGGTATCCGGAGGTCAGGCGCAGCGACCTGATCGCCAAGGGCTATGTCGGAGAGTTGTCGACTCATTCACGTGGCTCGACCGTCGACGTCGCCGTCGCCCAGATGGACCGCAGGTCCAGCCCGAACCCGGCCTGCGGCACCGGGGATGCCGACACGCTCGATTTCGGTACCGGTTTCGACTGCTTTGATTCAATGAGCGAAACCGCATACCGCGGCCCTGCCAGTGAAGCGGCGGCAAATCGCAAGATGCTTGTCGAAGCCATGCGCGCGGGCGGCTTCAAGAACTATGCAAGGGAATGGTGGCACTTCACGCTGAAAAGCGAACCGTTCGCCAAACAGCGTTTCGACTTTCCCATCACCGCCGATTGAGGCACCGGATCAAATTCCACACCTTGCCTCGGCACTACCCATTGCTAGATAGGCTGAGTGGCAGGGCCATGGATTCTTCCTTTGGCCGCAAGAGGAAAATATTTCTCCAAAGGACGAAATGGCGCCGAACATTTTCTCAAGAGGGGCAAAAAAGGCAACATTGAATGCACCTAATTTCTACCAATTCGGTAGATTTGGCGCAGGTTCAACGGAGGCAGAAATGACCAAACCTCATTTCAGGAAACTGCTCGGCGCACTGGTCGCCACATCTGTCCAGTTCGGCACGCTCGGTTTCGCGTTTGCCGATACCACCATTCTCAACGTCTCCTACGATCCGACACGCGAGCTCTACAAGGCCTATGACGAAGCTTTCGTCGCCCATTGGAAGGCCGAGACCGGAGAGACGGTCACCGTCCAGCAGTCGCATGGCGGATCGGGCGCCCAGGCCCGCGCCGTGATCGACGGCCTCGACGCCGATGTGGTGACGCTGGCACTCGAAGGCGACATCAATGCCATCGTCTCGAAGTCGAAGAAGATCAATCCGGACTGGCGCACCAAATTCGAAAACAATTCGGCGCCCTACACCTCGACCATCATCTTCCTCGTGCGCAAGGGCAATCCCAAGGGCATTCACGACTGGAGCGACCTCGTCAAGGACGGTGTCCAGGTGATCACGCCCAATCCCAAGACGTCCGGCGGCGCGCGCTGGAACTATCTCGCCGCATGGGCCTACGCCAACGCCAATGACGGCGGCGACGAGACCAAGACCAAGGAGTTCGTCGGCAAGCTCTACGCCAATGCCCCGGTGCTCGACACCGGCGCGCGCGGCTCGACCGTGACCTTCGCGCAAAAGGGTCTCGGCGATGTGCTTATCGCCTGGGAAAACGAGGCCTATCTGGCGCTCGACGAGTTCGGCGCCGACAATTTCGACATCGTCTACCCGCCGACCTCCATCCTGGCAGAACCGCCGGTGGCGGTGGTCGACGCCAATGTCGATGCCAAGGGCACGCGCAAGATCGCCGAAGCCTATCTGAGCTGGCTCTATTCCAAGGAAGCGCAGACGATCATCGCCAAGAACCATTATCGTCCTGCCAAGCCCGATCTGGTGCCGGCCGAGGACCTCGCCAAGCTGCCGCCGATCAAACTTGTAACCATCGACGATCCACAGTTTGGTGGCTGGAAAAAAGCACAGCCTTATCATTTCGGCGATGGTGGTATATTCGACCAGATCTACAAGCCCCAGTAAGCAGTCGATATTCAGGACGACATGACCACAGCACCCGCCCAGGCGGGGTGGCGATTCAGGCAGCCGAGCGTCATTCCGGGTTTCGGATTGACGCTCGGCTTCTCGCTTGCCTACCTCACCCTCATCATCCTCATCCCGCTATCCGGGCTGCTCTGGCGCTCGGCCGCCCTTGGCTGGCCTGAATTCTGGGCGATCGCCACCGATCGCCGCACCATCAATGCGCTGAGAATCAGCTTCGGCACTGCCTTCGTCGCGGCTGCTGTCAACGTCGTCTTCGGCACGCTGGTCGCATGGGTGCTGGTGCGTTACCGCTTCCCCGGCCGCCGCATCGTCGATGCCATGGTCGATCTGCCCTTCGCCTTGCCGACGGCTGTGGCCGGCATCGCGCTGACCACGCTCTACGCGCCGAACGGCTGGATCGGCAAATTGCTGATGCCGCTCGGCATCAAGGTCGCCTATACCCCGCTCGGTATCGTCATCGCGCTGATCTTCATCGGCCTGCCCTTCGTCGTGCGCACCGTGCAGCCGATCATGGAGGAGATCGACAAGGAAGTGGAGGAAGCCGCGGCCACCCTTGGCGCCAATCGTTTCCAGATCATCACCCGCATCCTGTTTCCGGGCCTGGCGCCGGCCATCGTCACCGGCTTCGCGCTCGCCTTCGCGCGCGGCGTCGGCGAATACGGCTCGGTCATCTTCATCGCCGGCAACTTGCCCTACAAATCAGAGATCGCGCCGCTGCTGATCGTCATCCGGCTGGAGGAATATAATTACCCGGCGGCAACCGCGATTGCGGCGATCATGCTCGCCCTGTCATTCATCATGCTTTTGGTCGTCAATCTCGCACAGTCGTGGAGCCGCAAGCGCTATGGCTGATCCGGAGATCAAATCTTACGAACCGCACCATGAAAGCCAGTCGGCGGCGGTCACGGAAAGCCGCCCGGCGCGTCTGGCCCTGATGGCCGTCGCCTTTGCCTTCCTCGGCATTTTCCTGCTCTTGCCGCTGATCATCGTCTTCAACGAAGCCTTCGCCAAGGGCATCGGTGCCTACACCGAAGCGCTCGGCAATCCCGACACACGCTCGGCGATCCGGCTGACGCTGCTGGTCGCCGCGATCTCGGTACCGCTCAACATTGTGTTCGGCATCTCCGCCGCCTGGGCGATCGCCAAGTTCGAGTTCAAGGGCAAGGCCTTCCTGACCACGCTGATCGACCTTCCCTTCTCGGTCTCCCCGGTCATATCGGGCCTCGTCTATGTGCTTCTATTCGGCGCCCAGGGGCTGCTCGGCACCTGGCTGAAAGCGCACGGCATCGTCATCCTGTTTGCCGTGCCGGGCATCGTGCTGGCCACAATCTTCGTCACCTTCCCCTTCGTCGCCCGCGAGTTGATCCCGCTGATGCAGGAGCAAGGCAATGGCGACGAGGAGGCAGCGCTTTCGCTTGGCGCCAATGGTTGGCAGACCTTCTGGTACGTGACCTTGCCCAACGTCAAATGGGGGCTGCTCTACGGCGTGCTCCTGTGCAATGCGCGCGCCATGGGCGAGTTCGGCGCAGTCTCGGTGGTGTCGGGCCATATACGCGGCCTGACCAACACCATGCCGCTGCATGTCGAAATCCTCTATAACGAGTACAACGCCGTCGGCGCCTTCGCCGTCGCTTCATTGCTTGCGGGCCTGGCGCTCGTCACGCTGGTCTTGAAAACACTTCTCGAGATGCGCTACGGCGCCGAGATCGCCGCGACGCGCGGACACTGACAGAGGGATTTGCATGGAAGTTCGCGTTGCCAACGTGCGCAAGGAGTTTGACCGGTTTCCGGCCCTCCACGACGTGTCGCTCGATATCAAGTCGGGCGAACTGATCGCGTTGCTGGGGCCGTCCGGCTCCGGCAAGACGACGCTGCTCAGGCTGATCGCCGGACTGGAGCGGCCGACGCGCGGAAACATCTTCTTCGGCGACGAGGACGCCTCGCACAAGTCGATCCAGGATCGCAATGTCGGCTTTGTCTTCCAGCACTATGCGCTGTTCCGGCACATGACGGTGGCCGACAATATCGGCTTCGGCCTGAAGGTCCGGCACGGGCCGTCGCGCCCGCCGGCGCAGGAGATCCGCCGCCGCGCCTCCGAGCTTCTAGACCTTGTCCAGCTGTCGGGGCTGGAAAAGCGCTATCCGGCGCAGCTTTCCGGCGGCCAGCGGCAGCGCGTGGCGCTGGCGCGCGCCATGGCCATCGAACCCAAGGTGCTGCTGCTCGACGAACCGTTCGGCGCGCTTGACGCGCAGGTGCGCCGGGAATTGCGCCGCTGGCTGCGCGAAATCCATGACGCCACCGGCCACACCACCGTCTTCGTCACCCACGACCAGGAAGAGGCGCTGGAGCTTGCCGACCGCGTCGTGGTGATGAGCCAGGGTCGCATCGAGCAGGTCGGCACCGCCGACGACATCTACGACACGCCGAACTCGCCCTTCGTCTACGGCTTCATCGGTGAATCGAGCTCGCTTCCCGTCAAAGTCGAGAATGGCGAGATCTGGCTCGCCGACCGTCCGATCGGGCTTGCCGCGCCCAACGAGCCCTCGGGCGATGCGACGCTCTACTTCCGCCCGCACGATGTCGAATTGCTGGACGGCTGCAGCGGCTGCATCGCCGGCACGGTCGCCGCCAGCCGGCGCGTCGCCGGCACGCGCCGGGTCGAGCTTGAAATCGGTGGTGAGCGTCAGCGGGTCGAAATCGAGTTGCCGGTCGATCATCCCGCGGCGCAAAAAAGCCGGGTGGCGTTCCGCCCCGGCCGCTGGAAGCTTTTTCCGGCGGCTTGATTCTCGGCTCAAGCGCTACGCCAACCGGTTTTCGACCTTCAGATTCCTGATCCGGGTGAACTCTCCCGTGTTGGGCTGCGGTTGTTGCGAAACAGCTTCGCCTCCTTGGGCGGCGTTGAATGACGGTTCTGGGGCATGGCGGCAGCTCTTTGTATATGCCTTTTGTATATGCCATGCAGCACCGCAAACAAGGCGCAGAAAAACTCCGACGAAGGTAGCCATCTCCTGGAACAGAATTCCAACAGGTGCCAACTTAGGCGATATATTTTCCCACGACGAGGCCGCGAACCGAGAGCGCATGCCTCGTCGCGCATGATACGTCACGGCTATGGTCCGACCATCAACGCATTGCATCGGAGCCTGTTTTCATGAAACGATTTTTCCTCGGGCTTGCCACCGTCGCCGGCCTGTTCCTTGCATCCTCCCAAGCCTGGTCGGCCGACAAACTGCTCAACGCATCCTATGATGTCGGCCGCGAACTGTTCGTGCAGGTCAACAAGGCTTTCATCGCCCAGCATCCGGGCGTCACCGTCGACCAGTCGCATGCCGGCACTTCGGCGCAGGCACGCGCCATCGCCGAGGGTCTTGGCGCCGACGTTGTTACCTTCAACCAGGTCATCGACATCGACTTCCTGGTCAAGAAGGGCCTCGTCTCGGCCGACTGGCAGAAGGATTTCCCTGACAATGCCTCGCCCTTCTATTCTCTGCCTTCGTTCCTTGTCCGCGCGGGCAACCCCAAGCACATCAAGGACTGGAACGATCTCGTGCGCGACGACGTGCAGGTGATCTTCCCAAACCCGAAAACATCCGGCAATGCGCGCTACACCTATCTGGCGGCCACCGCCTACGCCAAGGAAGCCTTCAAGGGCGATGACGCCAAGGTGAAAGAGTTCATCACCAAGCTGTTCAACAACGTGCCGATCTTCGACACCGGCGGCCGCGCCGCGACCACCACCTTCGTGCAGCGCGAGATCGGTGATGTGCTGATCACCTTCGAGTCGGAGACGCGCGGCATCCGCAAGGAGTATGGCGACGACAAGTTCGAGCAGGTTACGCCTTCGGTCAGCCTGCTGGCCGAATTCCCGGTCGCCATCGTCGACAAGGTTGCCGACGATCACGGCACGCGCGATCTGGCCAAGACCTATCTCGACTTCCTCTACACACCGGAGGGCCAGGACATCGCCGCCCGCAACGGCCTCAGAGCCCGCGACGCCGCTGTGGCGGCGAAATACAAGGCTGATTTCCCCGATGTCCGGCTGCTGACGGTGGAAGACGTTTTCGGCGGCTGGGACAAGGTGCAGAAAGAGCATTTCGCCGCCGGCGGCCTGCTCGACCAGACCTACGGCAGCCGCTGAGGCAGCGATACCTGCACAGCAGACGAAAAAGCCGGCGCGCTGCCGGCTTTTTTCGTTTTTGAACGCCGATAACCTGGTTATCAGCGGAATATCCGCGTTCTCAGTGCAAAACGTTACAAAGAATCAACGCGTTTATGCCTAACGTGCAATTTGGTGGCTGTTTCGCGAAACATCATCGCGCGGCGAAGACGTCATTATTTGCACACAAACAGTCGCCAGATGCGAGTGGTTGGGGCTTTTATGGGTTGATCTGGGCATGCTGACAAAAAAAGGCAAATACGGCCTCAAGGCCCTCGTGCATCTGTCTGGCCTGCCGGCCGGCCAATTGGCCTTCGTCAATGACATCGCTGTGGCCAACAACATCCCGAAGAAATTCCTCGATGCCATCCTGGGCGAATTGCGCAATGCCGGCTTCGTCCAGAGCCGCAAAGGCAAGGAAGGCGGCTACCGCCTTGCCCGGCCGGCCTCCGAAATCAAGATCGGCCATGTCGTGCGCGTGCTTGACGGGCCGCTGGCGCCAATCCCTTGCGCCAGCCGCACGCAGTATCAACGCTGCGAGGATTGCGACGAGGCGACCTGCCAGGTCCGCCACATGATGCTGGAGGTGCGGCAGGCAATCGCCGAAGTGCTGGATAATCGCAGCCTCGCCGCCATGCGCGATGCCGACAATGACGATTTTCCGGTCGAGCTGACGTCGCAGATCTAAACCACCGACTTCAAGCTGATCGCGTTCAGATAGAGATTCCTGCATTGAAGGAGAGGTTCTCCAAATCTCGGGTTGCGAAGCTCGAAATCACGGAGAACCTCATGCAGTTTTGGCCTATCCGTTCACGTTAGACGCAGCCTCGAATACAGCGCGTGCGGACGT
>NZ_RZRW01000511.1:0-4062 GCF_003998745.1 Mesorhizobium sp. M7A.F.Ca.US.014.04.1.1
CAACTATTCCGCCGCCAAGGCCGGCGATATCGGTTTCAGCAAGGCTCTCGCCCAAGAGGGGGCGCGCGCCGGCATCACTGTCAACGTCATCTGTCCCGGCTATATCGCCACCGAGATGGTCAAGGCGATCGACGAGAAGGTGCTCAACGAGCGCATCATTCCGCAGATTCCTGTCGGCCGCCTCGGTGAGCCCGAAGAAATCGCGCGCTGCGTCGTCTTCCTCGCATCCGAAGATGCCGGCTTCATCACCGGCTCGACCATCACGGCCAATGGCGGCCAGTATTTCGCCTGACGACGGCGATGTAGGCGCAGAGATCGACGGGCCGGCGCGCCGGCCCGTTTTTCGTTTGCGCCATGGTCCCTTCGAAGTGACAGCACGGCTGCTGACCCAATCCGGCACGCAGAGGTTAACAGCGGCCCGGCCGGCCTGTGCGAAACCAGCTTCCAAGCCTGTGGATTCTCGGTGGATAAGCTGTTCACAACACAAGATATTGAGGTGAACAAAACGGGAAAATTCCGCCATCGCTGATTCGTCGCCGATTCGTTCCGGCTTTGAGCTGAACGTTAACGACGACAGCCGGAATCCCCTGCCAATTGCTTAACGCAGATTAAGAAAGATCAACAATTTCATAACCTTGGTCGAGGCACGCCAAGCCATTGTGATCGTTTATCGGCAAAGGTTAATGGCAATGCCCTCTTAGCACGAAACGGGCCAGTTCAGCGATTCAGCATGTGGTGCGTCTCGTGGTCGCGAAATCCACATATAGCCGTGAACAAAAGCTGAACCTGCAGGAGTCACTGATTCGTCGCCGATTCGTTCCAGACTCGTTCTATCCGTTAATCCGCATTCTGATTGAGAGCTTGACGGAACCACCTTCTGGCTGCCGACGGAACATTCCGCTTTCGCTTCGCGCCCGAAATCCCTATGTGTCGCCTGTCATACGCGCCCATTTGAGGCACGCTCCCGACAACCAGAGGCCAGAAGCCTTATCTCCAGGTCCCGGAAGCCTTATTCTAGGTTGATGAACATCCAGCCCAAACACACTGAGCCGCTGATCCTGTCGGGCCGCGACGTGACCGCCGTGCTCGGGCCGACCAACACCGGCAAGACCCATCTCGCCATCGAGCGCATGGTGGCGCATGAGAGTGGAATCATCGGCCTGCCGCTCAGGCTTCTGGCGCGCGAGGTCTACGCCCGCGTCTGCGAAAAGGTCGGCGCCCACAAGGTTGCGCTGATTACCGGCGAGGAAAAGATCCAGCCACCGGGCGCCAAATATTCGGTCTGCACCGTCGAGGCCATGCCGCGCGAGACCGACGCCGCCTTCGTCGCCATCGACGAGGTGCAGCTCGCCGGCGACCTCGAGCGCGGCCACATCTTCACCGATCGCATCCTGCACCTGCGCGGCCGCCAGGAAACGCTGCTGCTGGGCGCCGCCACCATGCAAAGTATCCTGCAGCGCCTGCTGAGGGGTGTCTCGGTGGTGACGCGGCCGAGGCTGTCGCATCTTGCCTATGCCGGCTCCAAGAAGCTGACCCGCCTGCCGCGGCGCACGGCGATCGTCGCCTTTTCCGCCGACGAGGTCTACGCCATCGCCGAGTTGATCCGCCGCCAGCAGGGCGGTGCCGCCGTCGTGCTCGGCGCGCTCTCGCCGCGCACCCGCAACGCCCAGGTGGCGCTGTTCCAGTCCGGCGATGTCGACTACCTCATCGCCACCGATGCCATCGGCATGGGTCTCAACCTCGATCTCGACCACGTCGCCTTCGCCCAGAATCGCAAGTTCGACGGCTTCCAGTACCGCAATCTGACGGCGGCCGAGCTTGGCCAGATCGCCGGCCGCGCCGGCCGGCATCTGCGCGACGGCACGTTCGGTGTCACCGGCCAGGTCGACCCGCTGGACGAGGATCTGATCAAGAAGATCGAAGGCCACGACTTCGACCCGGTGAAGGTGCTGCAATGGCGCACCGCACATTTCGACTTTGCCAGCCTCGACGCGCTGAAGCGCTCGATCGAAACCAACGCCCCGGTCGAGGGACTGACACGGGCATTGCCTGCCGTCGATGCACAGGCGCTCGAGCATCTGTCGCGCGACGAGGACATCCGCGCACTCACCACCAATGCCAAGCGCGTGGCGCTGTTGTGGGAAGCCTGCGCGCTGCCCGACTACCGCAGGATCGCGCCGGCCCAGCATGCCGACCTCATTGCCTCGATCTACACGGACCTCGCACGCCACGGCCATGTCGACGAGAATTATATGGCCGAGCAGGTTCGCCGCGCCGACACAACAGAGGGCGACATTGATACGCTCTCGCATCGCATTGCCCAGATCCGCACCTGGACATTCGTGTCGAACCGGCCCGGCTGGCTGGCCGATCAGGCACACTGGCAGGAAAAGACGCGCGAAATCGAAGACAGATTGTCGGATGCGCTGCATGAGCGGTTGACGAAACGCTTCGTAGACCGCAGGACTTCCGTCCTCATGCGGCGCCTTAGAGAAAATACCATGCCTGAAGCCGAAATTAGTCCTACCGGAACCGTCCTTGTCGAAGGCCACCATGTCGGCGAGCTGCAAGGGTTCCGCTTCACCGCCGACCAGACCGCCGGCGGCGAAGACGCCAAGGCGGTGCGCACCGCTGCCCAGAAGGCGCTGGCCGCCGAGTTCGAGGCGCGCGCCGAACGCTTCGGCGCCTCGGCCAATGGCGATATCGCGCTCGGGTCGGATGGCACGCTGCGCTGGATCGGTGCGCCGATCGGCACGCTTGTATCAGGCGAAGACGCGCTGAAGCCGCGGCTGGTGCTGCTGGCCGACGAACAGCTGACCGGCCCGGCGCGCGACAAGGTCGCCGCGCGTGCCGAGCGTTTCGTCAATTTCCAGATCGAGTCGCTGCTGAAGCCGCTGGTCGACTTGAAAAACGCCGACCAGATTTCCGGCATCGGCCGTGGCATCGCCTTCCAGCTGGTCGAGAATTTCGGCCTCATCAACCGCCGCGACATCGCCGAGGAGATGAAGTCGCTCGACCAGGAAGGCCGCGCAGCCCTTCGCCGGCTTGGCGTGCGCTTCGGCGCCTACCATGTCTTCGTGCCGGCGCTGATCAAGCCGGCGCCTGCCGGGCTGGTGACGCTGCTGTGGGCGCTGAAGAACGACGGCAAGGACAAGCCAGGTTTTGGCGACGTGGTCCATGCGCTCGCCTCGGGTCGCACCTCGGTGGTCATCGACCCCGCCTTCGACAAGACCTTCTACAAGCTTGCCGGCTACCGCAATCTCGGCCGTCGCGCCGTGCGCATCGACATCCTGGAACGGCTGGCGGATCTGATCCGCCCGGCGACCAACTGGAAGCCCGGCCTCGGCCAGCGCCCGGACGGCGCCTATGACGGCCAGTCCTTCATGGTGACGCCGCCGATGATGTCGATCCTCGGCGCCACCGCGGACGACATGGAAGAGATCCTCAAAGGTCTCGGCTACCGTGCCGAGCCGAAGCCGGCCGTCGAGGTCAAGGCGCGGCTCGAAGCACAGGACAATGCCGCGCGCGAAGCAGCGATGGCGAAGCTTGCGGCGGAAGAGGCTGCACGAGCCGAGCAGACCAAGGCGGCGGACGCCGCAGCAGAGGCAGCAGTCGAAGGGTCGGAGCCGGCATCGGACGCAGTGGCCGTTTCGGAAACGGCGACCGAAATGACCTCCGACGCCGCGGCGGAACCTGCTGCGCCTGCCGTGGGAGAACAGGCGGACGCTCCGGTCGAAACCGTGCAAGACGAAGCGCCTGTTGCCGAGGCTGCTGCTGAACCGGCACCGGTTGAACCGCAGGCAGAGGCTGAAGCTGCCGAGACTGAAGCCGCAGCGGCAGAAGAAGTTGCACCGGCCGAGCTGGTGTCAAATGCCGCGCCGGCAACGGACGCCGCGCCGGACGAACCCGTGACGGTGACTGAAGCAGCCACCGGGGAACCCGCCCCGGAAGCCGAAGCGCCAAAACCCATCCTGTTGTGGCGTCAGGGTCGTTTCGAACAGCGCCCGCGCAACCGCGACGACAACCGCAGGACCAATCTCCCACGCACCGGACAAGCGCGCG
>NZ_RZRW01000512.1:0-4052 GCF_003998745.1 Mesorhizobium sp. M7A.F.Ca.US.014.04.1.1
GCGCTCGGTTCGACATTGCAACGGACAGGATCGCACCCAGGATGATGCCGGCACCCAAGACGCTCGCGGACGAGCTCCGCTCGCCGAGAAAGATTGCCGCGCCCAGCGCCCCGAAAACGCTTTCTGCGCTGACGATCACGGCGGCGTGGCTGGCCGGCGTAAAGCGGAGGGCAACCGTCTGTATGCCGAAGGCAATCGCAGTGGAGAACACGCCGAGGATGGCCAGTTCCGGGCCGGCTGCGGATGCGGCGGCCAGCGACAGATTGCCTTGCATTGCACCGAGCGGCAGGGCGAAGGCTGCGGCGCCGAAGAACTGTGTCGCGGCAGCGGTGAACGGCCGCGCATGCACCTGCATGTGCCGGCCCAGCTCGACTGCCC
The DNA here is from genome assembly GCF_003998745.1 of Mesorhizobium sp. M7A.F.Ca.US.014.04.1.1. NCBI lineage: Bacteria > Pseudomonadati > Pseudomonadota > Alphaproteobacteria > Hyphomicrobiales > Phyllobacteriaceae > Mesorhizobium > Mesorhizobium sp. M7A.F.Ca.US.014.04.1.1. The sequence goes on from NZ_RZRW01000512.1 coordinate 379, forward strand.
AGAGCGCATAGCAGGCAGCCGAGAGGACAGCGGTAAGATCGCCACTGCTGAACCCGGCTATCCCATCCGACAACAGCAGGGCTCCAACAAGGGTCAATCCGGCGGCGATTGTAAGACTCGCTGTCGGACGTTCGCCTACGAGAAACCAGGCGGCCAGCGGTGTCATTACCGTTGCCGTGCTTACCAGGAAGCTCGCATTGGTGACGGAGGCCCCGAGATAGCAAAGCTGCTGGAGCGTGATGGAGATGGCAAACAGCGCGCCCACCTTGGCCAAGCTGGAAAAATAGTCCGGCCCGAGCGGAAGCCGCTTCTCCATGAAGACAAAGGGCAGCACAAGCAGCCCGCCGATCAGGCATCGCAGACCCACAGCACTCAGCGCGTCGAGATGCACAAGCACCATCTTTTGCGAGACATTGCCGAAGCCCCACAAAGCGGCTGCAAACAGCAGCAGCAAATTGGCTCTTGTCCTGGACACGCGCCCCCCTCGAACCAAGCCTTTCGTTGACTTGGTCGCCTTAATTTAGCAAAGCCTAAACAGCCTGCCGTTACGGCAGCGCTTGAGCGCGAAGGCCGACTGTTGCGAAGCGTTAGTTTTGAGTTAGGATTTCGTCAGGCTGGGATAGCAAATGCAAAGTGAGGACAGCGGCGCTGCAAATAGAATCTCACTCTTCGGCGGTTTCCGGATTGAAAATGAAACGGCCGGCCCGCTTCGGCTGACCGGGAAACGAGGGCCGGCAATCATCGCCTATCTGGCCCGGTGTCCGGGCATGGCGGCGACGCGGGAGAGGCTGGCTGACCTCCTATGGGGCGACAGCGACGCTGAACATTCGCGCAACAGCCTTCGGCAGGCCCTCAGTGTCCTGCGCCAGGATCTGGCGCGAGAGGGGGTGGATCTCATCCATTCCAGCGGTGAGTTGATCGCCCTGAGGCCAGAGCTGGTTCAAGTCGACGTGGAGAAGTTCGAAACGGGTCTCTCGGCCCGTTCCGCCCAGGAGCTGGCGAAGGCCTTGGCGAACTACACCGGGCCCTTCCTCGACGGGCTTTATCTGGGAAGCAATGCGTTCGATGACTGGATCACATCGGAACGCGACAGGCTGCTCGGCCGCGCGCTTGAGTCCTTCGAAAAACTGGCCCGTCTCGTCGACCCCGATGCCGGGCTGATCCTGGCCGATCGTATTCTGACCATGGAACCGACACGGGAAGAATCCTATCGGCTCAAGATGGAATTGCTGCTCGCATGTGGCCAACGCGACAGGGCAATCAGGACATACGAAGCTTGCAGAAGCATGCTGAAGAAGGAGTTCGGCGTCGAAGCCGGCCCTGAAACGCGGGCGCTTTGGCAATCTCTGTTGCTTGCCGCCGACGACGCTTCAAATGTGCAGTCGACAAATGGTGTTCCGTCCAGCCAGCGCCTTGGGCGTCCGTCCATCAGCGTTGCCGACTTCGTTAATCTGACCGGAAAGCAAGGCGACGACTTTTTCGCCAAGGGACTTGTCCAGGACATCACGACAGCCCTCTCCGGAGTGGCCGACTATGTCGTGCTCGCCGCGCTTCCGTCCGAGAAGAGCGGCCCAGGCGAAGAAGCCAAGACACCAGGGATACTCCGGGCGCGATATATGCTCAGCGGCAGCGTCCAGAGATCCGGCAATGGGTTGAGGGTGAATGTCCAGCTCGTCGATGCCGCCGGCGGCCACCACGTCTGGGCCCAGAAGTTCGACGGCCACTCCGAGAACGCGCTCGAATTCCAGGACAGGATCGCACAATCTGTTGTTCTTGCCGTGATCCTCGAACTTCAACTGACCAACTGGAAGGTTCGAGACAAAAGCCCGCCAGGGATCCCTGAAGTGCGCAGGCTGGTGAACGAAGCCCTCATGAAATATTTTGAGATGACTCGGGACTCACTTTTGGTCGGGATAGAGCTTGCCGAGAGGGCCTTCTCGATAGGTCCCGACAATGCCCGTGCAAAGCGGACGCTCTCGATCGTGATATCCATGGGCGTGGCGTTTGGTGCGCTGCCTCGGGGGCGTGGGGTGATCGAGCGTGCGGTCGAGCTTGCGGAAGCCGCAGTACGGGCGGTACCGGACGATGAAATTGCCCGATGTATTCTGTCGTTCGCTCTCGAAAGTTGCGGTCGCATCGACGAGGCGATCGCCGAATGCCGCCACGCGATCAGCCTCAACCCAAGCTACCCAACTGGCCACGGCGATATTTCGATGCTCTTTGCGTTGCGCGGACAGGTCGACGAAGCGGTGCGTGAGGCCAACGAAGCAATCCGGCTCGGAACGCACGATGTCATCGACTTCTGGCGCCACCACGGCCTGGTTGTGGCGCTCTTCGCTGGCGGAGACAACCAGCGGGCGCTCGAAGCCGCCCGCAAAGTAGTCAGGACAAAGCCTGGCTTCGTTCGCGGCGCCCTTTATTGGGCCGCGACCGCATCGGCCACCGGAAATAACGAAGAAGCGTCCCGGGCCATCCACCATTGCCTGTCACAACTTCCGCATCTCAATCTGAGCAACGTCTGCCCTGGCTTTGTGCCGCGCTATGTAAAGGATCATCATCATTCCCGGTTCCTTGAGATGCTGTCGAGGGCTGGCCTTCCCAGTTCCTAGCCACATCGTTGGCGCAGACACCGTCATACGAAGCTGGAGGGTTCCGTCCTCCGCCCAGGCATCGAAAGCAGACGACGCGTTGGCAATTCCGGCCAGGTCGACCTATACGCTACCCTGCGATTGAGGTATTCGACGCCCCACGCCGTGGCGCCGGCCAGTCATCCGCCGATTTGCGGCTTGGGCCTATCATGGCGCGTGATAGAGCCCGTACGACGCGATCCAACCTGTTGAAGTTACGAAACATGCAAGATTATCAAAGGTTAAGGGTAGCCATAGCGCCCATGATGGACTGGACGGACCGGCATTGCCGGTTCTTCCACCGTCAGCTGACGAGCCATGCGCTGCTTTACACCGAGATGGTGGTGGCCGACGCCGTCATCCATGGCGCACGCGAGCGTCTGCTCGGCTTCGATGCGTCAGAACATCCGGTCGCGCTGCAGCTCGGCGGCTCGGATCGCGAAAAACTTGCCGAGGCGGCGCGCATCGGCGAGGCCTTTGGCTATGACGAGATCAACCTCAATGTCGGCTGTCCGTCAGACCGCGTCCAGTCGGGCACGTTCGGCGCCTGCCTGATGAAGGTGCCGGACCTCGTTGCCGGCTGTGTCGCGGCGATGAAGGCGGCGGTGACAATTCCCGTGACCGTCAAATGCCGCATCGGCGTCGACGAGCAGGATCCGGAGCCGGCCCTCGATGCGCTGGCGGATGGGGTTTTCGACGCCGGCGCCGACGCATTGTGGGTGCATGCGCGCAAGGCGTGGCTGGAAGGGCTGAGCCCCAAGGAAAACCGTGACATCCCGCCGCTCGATTACAACAGAGTTTATCGGTTGAAGGCTAGAAAACCTAACGAATTCATTGGCATCAATGGCGGCATTCAGACGATCGAAGAGGCGTTGGCGCATCTCGACCATGTCGATGGCGCCATGCTTGGCCGCGCCGCCTACCACACACCCGGCATTCTGGCTGGCGTCGATGCCGCTTTCTACGGCGTCCAGTCCGAGCCGTTCGATTTCGCCGCGCTGATCGATACAATGGCGGACTATGCGGCACGTCATATCGAGCTGGGTG
>NZ_RZRW01000513.1:0-4036 GCF_003998745.1 Mesorhizobium sp. M7A.F.Ca.US.014.04.1.1
CCATCTCGACATCGACGGCAAGGAAGCCCTGGAAGCGGAACTGCTGGCACATCAGGCAAGCTGTGTGCTCGCCTCGCACGACCGCTCCTTCATCCGCGCCATCGGCAACCGCTTCTGGCTGATCGAGAAACGGCGGCTGACCGAAGTCGAAGACCCAGAGGATTTCTTCCGCTCGGTGGCGGAGGGCGCTGGCTAATCGGTGAACAAAACTGCCGATGAAGTTCCGGCCTGTCGAGCGCAGGCCGGAGTTTCGTATCATGTTACGAGACGTCTTCTTGACTTCCGAAGCGTATCATGCCATGGTACGCCACTCGGGTCGGCAAGGTGATAAGCTCCTCCAAAGACAAGACCAGCGAAGCCGTTTCGAACGGCAAGGCTCCGAAGGGCTTCCCATCGGACCTTTGTCCGCTCAGCCCAGCGGAAGCTGTTCATGATCGACAACGCCGCCGAACTGTCGAATCTGAAGACGCCTCCCGGCAACAGGCTTGAGCCGCTGAAAGGTAACCGTGCGGGCCAGCATTCGATCCGCATCAACGATCAATTCCGCCTCTGCTTTAGGTGGGTGGAAGGGCAAGCGGAGGATGTTGAAATCACCGACTATCATTGAAGAGGGTTCAAAATGCTGAACATCAACCCACCTATCCATCCCGGAGAAATTCTCCGTGAGGAATATCTCGTGCCGCTCAATCTGAAGCCTTACACGCTGGCCAAAAAGCTGCATGTGCCCCGCACACGCATCGAGCGCCTGGCCAGCGAGACGACACCGGTAACGCCCGACACCGCTTTGCGCCTTGCGAAGTTCTTCGGAACCACGCCGCAGTTCTGGATGAATATGCAGGCGAGCTACGACCTCGCCGTAGAGGGAGAGGCGAAGAAGGCCGATCTTGAAACAATCGAACGTCTACAAACCGCGGCCTGAAGTAATCGCGTTAGCAACAACCCGCTTCAAGCAGGCTACGGAGCTAGCGATAAAAAAATCTCGACGATCTGTCGGATAGCCTCAGCCCGCCGCGTCCTTGGGATGCCGACACGATGATGCCGGCCCAACCCAGGAGAATTATCATGTCGGTTCTTTCGTCCATCGGTCGCATCGCAACCCGGTATGCGGCAGCGCGCGCTCGTCACCGCAGCGAACGCGTCCTGCGTTCACTGCCTGCCTCGCTGCGCAAGGATATCGGGTTTCCGGACGTCTTCGATGCGCAAAACGGCCGCCGCCCCTGACCTCGCGGGGCGCCAGTCAGTCATGCGTATCGCCCGAAAGCGGCGTCGCCTTCATCGATACGCGTTTTTCGAAAGCCTCGAACCAGCGCGTCAGCAGTGCCCGTGAGCGAAAAGGCGGAAGGTGACGGAACGCCATCCAGGACAGCGCGGTGGCCAAGGCAATGTGGCCGATATGGAGCGGCGCCTCGTCGTCCAGCGTGCTCTCGATCCAGTCGTAGCTCGCCTCGATCTTTTCCCGGTATCCGTCGGCGAGAGCACCATAGCGCAACTTTTCGGGTCTCCTTTCCGTCTCCCAGCGCAAGGCTATACCCGTCTGCGCCAGGCCCTGGGCGACCGCCTGCAACCGCAATGCCTGCCAGCGCGCCTCGCCGTCCTGCGGCAGCAGCTTGCGACCGTCATGCAGCGTGTCGAGATAGGCGCAGATGACATCGGAATCGAAGATCGGCGACGCGTCGGGCCGCAACAGCACCGGCACTTTGCCGAGCGGGTTTTCGGCGTAGACGCGGGCATTGCGCAAGGTCGGACTGGTCTCGTGATGAATGACCTCCAGCCGATCGGCAATGCCAACCTCGTGGGCGAAGACGAGCGCCTTGCGCGCGAAGGGTGAGTGGGTCTGATAGTAGAGGATCATTGTCGTCCCAGGATTTGAAGAGGCGTTCGCCTGATCCATCTGTTCTAGCCTGCGAGCCGAGAGAATTGCGCTCTGATTGGGCGCGGTCGACGCAAGTTCGTTTCACGCCTCTCGTCCAACTGCGGCTGCGTGGACTGTCCAGGGCCGGTCGGCCAAAAAAATCTGCCGGCCATGTAGGAACGCCGGCACCTCATCCGTCCTTTGGCTCGCAAGGCCAAACGCAAAGAGGAACAACAGATGACCGATCAGACCCCCGTTCAGCCCGCGGCCAAAGTGCTCGGCGGATTGACCCCCTATCTGCAGCTGGATGGCGCCTTCAAGGCTGCCGAATTCTACAAGAAGGCCTTTGGTGCCGAGCAGGTCTTTGCCTATCCGGCGGACGAAAAAGGCCGCACCATGCACATCCACCTCCACATCAACGGCTCGACGCTGATGCTCTCCGACTTCTATCCCGAAAACGGCATGCCTGCCGTCAAGCCGCAAGGTTACACCATGCAGCTTCACCTCGGCAGCGACGACATCGAAGCCTGGTGGAAGCGCGCCGTCGATGCCGGCTGCGAAGTCGCCGTGCCGCTCCAGATCATGTTCTGGGGTGACCAGTGGGGCAATATGCGCGACCCGTTCGGCGTCGAATGGGCGATGAATGCGCCGGTCAAGAAAGCCTGATTTATCGCCAATGGCGAAGTCCCTCACCGGCTGGCGTCGGTGAGGGATTGTGAACTTCCAGGAGGAGACCCACAATGTCCTATGTCGATGGCTTCGTGCTTGCCGTGCCCAAGGCAAATCTCGATAACTACAAGAGGCTGGCCAACCTCGCAGGCCCTATATGGATGGAACACGGCGCGCTCGCCTATGTCGAATGCATCGGCGACGACGTGCCCTATGGCGAGGTCACTTCGTTCCCGCGCGCCGTGCAGGCCAAGGACGACGAGATCGTCGTCTTCGCCTGGGCCGTCTATGAGTCGCGGGAGAGCCGCGATGCCGTCATGGCCAAAGTGATGGCAGATCCGCGCCTGAAGGCCGATTGGGCGGACATGCCGTTCGACGGGAAGCGCATGATCTTCGGTGGCTTCAAGCCATTCATAGAGCTTTGAGCAGCCGGTAGCAGATTGGCAGAAGCCCCTCAGCTTCGTCATCCTAGGACGAAGCAGGAGCGAAGCTCCGTCGCGAAGGCCTTAGGATGACGACGCGGGTGCTTAGGCCAATCTCTAAGGCCACGATCAGCTAGAGAGCGTTGCGCTAATCCAGCCTGTCCAGAAGCGGCTTCAGCCGGTCACCATAGCGCTTCCATAGATCGACCGACCCCTGATACATCGGCTGGCGCACCTGTGCGGCTGAAGCCGTGCGCACCGGTCGGTCGGTCTCGTGGAACGATAGTGCCGCGTCGTCCCAGGGCAGGCCGAGATGGGCGATCAATGCCCGCGTCTGGCCTTCCTGGTCGGCGACAAAATCCTCGTAGCGTACATCGTGCACGACGCCTGGCAGCACCGTGTGCCAATGCTTCATGATGTCGGTGTAGAGATTGTGGAAGTCGGCGAGCTCGCCGAGATCGTAGCCATAGCGATGGCTGTCGCCGCGGAAATGCACCTTGTAGATCGACAGGCAGGTGGCCGCCGCATCGCGCGCGCAGTGGATGATCCTGGCCTTCGGCATCATCATGTGGATGAAGCCGACAAGCAGGAAGTTGCCCGGCATTTTGTCGGTGACGTGGCGCATGTTCGGATAGCGGGCATGGAGCATGTCGAGATAGGCTTGGCCTGCCTCGGCAAAATCCGAATCGCCCGTATCCGATACGCCCCATGGGAAGCCACCCGGCATGGTCGCCGGGAACTGCCTGCCGACCGCCTTCTTCAATATGCTGAGCTCGCCTGCGCCATAGACCTGCGGATGGCTGGCGATGATCTGCTCGACCAGCGTCGTGCCCGAACGCGGCATGCCGACAATGAAGATCGGCGTGTCGTCGCTGATTGAGCTGGGCCTGTGCTTCTCGAAGAAGCCGGCATCGAAGGTGGCCTTCATCGCCTCGAACTCGGCCCGCGTCCTGGCCTGGTCGTAGTCGATGCCTTTGCGGCGGATCGCATTGCCCTCGGCGAAATAGTCGAAGGCCCGGCCATAATCCCTGAGATCGTCATTCGCCTTGCCGAGTCCGAAGGACAGTTGCATGCGCGCCAGGCTGTCCTGCGG
>NZ_RZRW01000514.1:0-4035 GCF_003998745.1 Mesorhizobium sp. M7A.F.Ca.US.014.04.1.1
CGGTTCGGCCGTGTCAGCCCGACTGGGCTGCCAATTCGATGCCACGGGCCAGCTTCTCCTGATCGACTGGTAACCGGATCGGAAAAGCGGTCTTGAACCACTCCACGGCGACAGCGCGGTCAAGCCTACCCGGCCCTTGCCACGCCGCCGTTAGGTTGCGTAGAAAACGTCTGAACTCATCCCCGGCCTCGCGGTTGCGTTTCAGCAACGCAAGTGCCGCCGCCGACCAGCCGTGGATGTCGGCGAACAGTTGATCGCTCTTGACCGCAGCGGCCACGCACCCCTCCAGATCATTGGCGAGAAAGGCAATGGTCGCCTGGTAGCCATGATAGTGAGCGTCGGGCATGGGATTGAGGTCGAAACTGCGCTTCGAAAGCTCCGATGCCCGTTGATGATCACCCATGAAGGAGCTGGCCAGCGCGTAGGCGATCAACGTCGCGGGGTTCCCGGCATTTTGCTCATGTGCAAGGCTGAAGTGAAAATCGGCCAGCTCCCAGCGTCGCGCCAGAAGGTGGCTCCAGGCCAGATTTACCTGGTTGCGGTGGTCGAATGGGTCGAGCAGGACCGAACGCTTGGCCAGTTCGAATGCGCGCTTTAGATCCTGCTCGATCGACGATGCACCCGGAACGACGATCCAACGCGAGTTGAGCACCGCAGCGAGGCTGGAATAAGCGCAGGACAGATCGGGATCAAGCCGGATGGCTTCCTCGTAGCGGGCGATGGCAGCTTCTTCGGTGTCCTTTCGCCACATGATCGAAAGCCGCTGTCCGTCCAGCCAGCAATCATAGGCCGAGAAATGGTTCGGGGAAGCTTGCGATATGCGATGCAGCCTGGCACTGGACAAGGCAATCTGCAGGCGCGCGGAAAAGCGTGCGCAAACTTCATTGAAGGCCGAGCGCCAGGAAGACGGATCCGACGGAACGGTGAGAACGAAGGCTTCTCCTTCTTGCAGGAAATCATAGCAGGTAATTTGGAACACTGCTGGTCCATCCGTGTCGATCAGACGGATGAGGACGCCGATATCCACGTGTTCGCCTGCCGCCTGATGCATCTGATCCAGTGAGAATTCACCGGCTTGCAACTCCGTTGACACGGCTGTCCAATGCCTAAATCGGGAAATCGAAGCCAGAAGCTCTGTCGCCAAGGCAAATTGCAGGTGCTCGTTCTCTGCTTCGCGCCTGGCAATGATGATGGCGATTGTCGGCTTCCCTGGGATGCGGCTGTCGTGATCGCTTTGCGCAAGGTCGGGGTCAGCCGCCCGCTTTTCACCGTCGTTGCCCGGCTTGAGCGCCTCTAGAAGGTGGAGGATTTCTGCCGGTGGTCGCAGATCCATGTCCGCTTTGAGTTCGGCCGCGTAGCGGTCGAAGAACGCTAGGGCGCGGGCATAACCGCTTTCCTCACAGACCCTCCGAATGGTCTCCACCACGGCATCGTCGAAAAACGGATCAAGTTGCAGGATGCACGCAGCGATGGATTTGCGCTGTCTCGGGTCTGTCTCGGCCGCCAGCCAGGCTGCGAGCCGTGTCACCAGCCTGTCGGTTATCATCGTCGACTGCATTCTCAGCCAGTTGTCGAAGACAGGATCGCAATCGTCCAACCCGGCGCAAAGTCCATCCCTGGCTTTGGCCAGCAGGAGCAGCGCACCGTCATAATTGCGGTCGTCGAGCGCACGTTCAAGCTCATCGATGTCGGAACGGATTGCAGTCGGATCGATTCCCAGGACGAGCTTGTCGACCGCGAGGTAATTAAGCCTGGTCTCGCTTGCCAGGCGTCGGAGATCCTTTATGCACTGGCGCAGTGATCCGCGCGCATGCTCCTCGTCCTGCTCGCTCCAAAGCAATGCCGCCAGTCGCCCGCGCGTCTCGCGTGACCTGCCGCTCAGTAACAGATAGGCGAGAATCGCGCAGGCCTTCCGCTTGCCCAACGAGAACGTCTCCGAGCCCTTGCGAAGCTCGAAACCGCCGATTAGCCTAATCGCCAGACCGTCTGTGGAAATTGTCAACTCCGCCGGCTATCGTCTCGGTCGCCAACGGGCGCCACCGCTTACCCTACGTAAACAGCAGAAGCCAAGATATTGAAAGAGCCAACATGCTGTTGCGCGGGTCGCATTGGACAACGCTTGCTCTGCTGATGCATCACGGCCGGCCGATGACGGTGAACCAAGACGACCCGACCTGGGACCGCCAGTCGAGTGAAGATGATTTGGATGTTTTGGAGAATCTGGCTGCGACCCTTGTCGCTGCGCCCGAGAATGGGCTGCCCCTTTTGCACTTCGCGACACGGCACGACATTGGCGTTGAAGTGTTCGATGTTCCGGGTGGATTCCTGGCTATGTCCAACATTGCTCCATTCGAAGGGAATGAGAAACGATTCACGGCAAGTGGCAAAGGCTTTGATGCCGGCACGGCCGTGCTGTCTTGCCTCGGAGAGGCCGCGGAGATTTCCAGCTGGGCCTGCAGAGCCGAAGACGTCACGGCGTCAGCACGCATCGGCTCTCCAGGCGATGGAATGAGGATCGATGCGATTCAGGTATTGGGCTTTTCGCTGGAACAGATCCGACATCGCGATCGGCTCAACAGAATGTGGCGTGGCTGGGACAGTATCCCTTCAACGGATCATCTGAACAATCCCCAGCTATGGGCGTCCGTTCGCAGCTTCCATGACGATAGGGTCGCGCTTTGTCCGGCGTTTCTCTGCTATGGCCGCTTTGGTGACGTCGCATATGGCGATTGCAGCTTGAACGTCGACACCAATGGTTGCGCCGCTGGCACAACGCGGGCGGATGCAAGAACCCGCGCCTTGCTTGAACTCGTCGAACGAGACGCCACAGGGATATGGTGGCACCGAGGCTCCCTGAGAAAGCGGCTGGATATCGCGCGGCTTGATGACCAAGGCTTGGCGTCTCACATCCAGCAGCATCGCCAAGAAACGGGACGCAGGCTCTGGCTTCTCGATATCTCGTCCTTCCGCACGGCCATTGTGACGGCGGCGATCAGCTGCGAAGACAGTGGCGAGCATATGGCGGTGGGTTTCGGGTGCAGCTTCGATATGGTTGCTGCCGCCCGGTCCGCGTTTTTGGAATTGATACAATCCGAAGCTGCAATGCAGGCCCATGCCGAAAGGGCAGAACGGCCCCGTAATAAAACGATGAGCGATGACGATTGTCGGATGACCCGCTGGAAGCGTTTCGCTGACGTGCGCAACTTTCGTTTCGCCATCGGCAAGCCTGCCGACGGCCTGGAAAGCGCTGGCGAAAGCAACGTCACCGACCTGCTGAATGAAATCGGCGAAGTTTGTGGTTCGCAGGTCTGGTTCGCCGATCTTTCGCGATCCGAGATTGGTATCCCCGTTGCAAAGGCGATCTGCGAGGGATTATCCCATTTCAAAGCGCGCTGGGGCTGCCACCGAAACGCCGCACCTTCCATCGCAAGTGATTCGAGCAAAACAGCAGGCCGCCTCTCGCAGGCCAGAAAACTTTTGATCTAATTGTTACAGGCAATGACGACACGGGCACGTTGGAGACCCGTCGCCGGTTACAGGACGCTGATGAGGAAGCCGGCGTTACGATTGTGGGCGGGGCCAGGACTTCGTGTACGTCGGAATTTGCTCAAGCAGGGGCTCCGAGTTCGCCGGGATCTCGTACAGCAGGGAAGTTGAGTGAACCCCTGTTGACTTGAGGGCGCGAACGCTGCTGTTTTGGGTCGCAAAGCCGCCCGACGGCTAGCGGTGCAAGAAGGGCGAAAAAAGCGGACTTTTGTCGAGATATCTAGGGCAAACTGAAGCAATCCGTGGGACCGCACACCGCCGACCAATGTCTGGATCTCTTAAGACGCTGGTGCGCGCGAACTCGGCAGATGCAAACTTGTGTCTCCAGATCGGTGTTCGGCTATCCGGCTAAGGTTGCGCCCAGTCGCTTGGAAATCGAAACAATCCAGGCTCGCAGCTCAGGACCAAAAGGCTTCTCAAGAATGGCCCGATCCCAAGCCAAAAAATAAGGTTCCGGCAGCCTGATCCGCTTGTCGAACGGGGCGACGA
>NZ_RZRW01000515.1:0-3992 GCF_003998745.1 Mesorhizobium sp. M7A.F.Ca.US.014.04.1.1
GGATGGTTCCATGCCGATCTTCATCGCCCGCCGCCTGAACCCTAAAGACAAAAGCCTCGGCAATCGCCAGCGCTTCCTGCGACGCGCGCGCGAGGAATTGAAACGCAGCATACGCGATCAGATCCGCACCGGCAGGATCGCCGACGCGGATTCCGAGCATGCCGTGCGCATGCCCGAAAGAGGCACAAGCGAGCCGAGCTTCAACAACGCCCGCGACAGCGGCAGGCGCCAGCACATCTTGCCGGGCAACAGGCATTTCTCCGCTGGAGACCTGATCCCCAAACCCGGCGGGGGCGGCGGGGGAGCATCGTCGCCGGGAAACAAGGCATCTGAAGACGACTTTCGTTTCGTGCTGTCGCGCGAGGAAGTGCTCGATCTTTTCTTCGAGGATCTCGAGCTCCCGGACATGGTCAAGCTCAACCTCAAGGAGATCCTTGCCTTCAAGCCGCGCAGAGCCGGCTTCGCCGCCACAGGTTCGCCGACCAACATCAATGTTGGCCGCACAATGCGCAACAGCCACGGCCGCCGCATTGCGCTGAGGCGCCCCAAGCAGGTCGAACTGGATGCGATCCTCGAGGAAATCGCCTCGCTCGAGTCGACGCCATCCAGCGCCGAAGCGCGCCAGCGTATTGCGGCATTGCGCGAAGAGCTCGACCGGCTGGAACGCCGCCGCCGCCGGATTGCCTATGTCGATCCGGTCGACATCCGCTTCAACCGCTTCGATTCCCGGCCGGTGCCGAACGCCAATGCCGTCATGTTCTGTCTTATGGACGTGTCCGGGTCCATGGGCGAGCGCGAGAAGGATCTGGCCAAGCGCTTCTTCGTCTTGCTGCACCTGTTCTTGAAACGGCGCTACGACCGCATCGAGATTGTTTTCATCCGCCACACGCACCTGGCTCAGGAGGTCGACGAGGAAACATTTTTCTACAACACCCAAAGCGGCGGCACCGTCGTTTCCACCGCGCTGGAGGAAATGCACCGTATTATCACCAGCCGCTACCCGGCCCATGACTGGAACATCTATGCCGCCCAGGCCTCGGACGGCGACAATTTCGCCGGCGATTCGGAGCGATGCATTTCGCTGCTCAACGGCGAGCTCATGCGGCTGTGCCAGTATTTTGCCTATGTCGAGATCATCGACGAGCGTGAAGCTCATATTTTCGGCTCGACAGAAAACGGGACATCGCTCTGGCGTGCCTACAACTCCATCGACCAGAAATGGCCGAACTTCCAGATGAGCCGCATCGCCACACCCGCCGATATCTATCCGGTTTTTCGCCAGCTCTTCGGCAGGCAACCGGCCGCCCTCAAGAGGGCATGAGGGTTCCCGATGGCCAGACAAGCGAGCAAATCCAGCCTGCTTTTTTCAGGGTCCGACTGGGATTTCAAAACATTGTCGCGGGCCTATGACGCTATCGAGGCACTCGCGGTCGAAGAGCTTCATCTGGACACCTATCCCGTTCAGATGGAGATCATCTCGTCGCAGCAGATGCTCGACGCCTATTCGTCCATCGGCATGCCATTGATGTACCGTCACTGGTCTTTCGGCAAACATTTCCTCCACCAGGATTTGCTCTATCGCAAGGGCGGGCGGGGGCTTGCCTATGAACTGGTCATCAATTCCAATCCCTGCATCGTCTATCTGATGGAGGAAAACACCATGGCCCTGCAGGCCCTGGTGACGGCCCACGCAGCGCTCGGGCACAATCATTTCTTCAAGAACAATCAGCTGTTCAAACAGTGGACGGATGCGGGTGCGATCCTCAGCTACCTGGACTTCGCCAAGGGCTACATAGTCCGCTGCGAGGAGCGGCACGGCCTCGCCGCCGTCGAAGCTGTTCTCGATTCCGCCCACGCGCTGATGGATCAGGGCGTGTTTCGCTATCACCGGCCGCCGAGGTTGTCGTCGGAACGGCAACGCGAAGGAATTCGCGAGCGTCTCGAATACGAGGAGCGCTCCTACAACGACTTGTGGCGTACGCTGCCGGCCTCGCAGCAAGCGGCCAACGACAAGGGCCAGGACCCAGAGTGGAAGAAATCGCTCAATCTGCCCGAGGAAAACCTGCTCTATTTCCTGGAAAAGAACAGCCCAGTCCTGGAGCCCTGGCAGCGCGAGATCATCAGGATCGTTCGTGTCATCGCGCAATATTTTTACCCGCAACGGCAGACACAGGTGATGAACGAAGGTTGTGCCACTTTCGTGCACTATACGCTGATGAACATGCTGTTCGACCGCGGCCAGATCAGCGAAGGCGCCATGCTCGAAATCCTGCGCAATCATTCCAACGTGGTCTTCCAGCCGGCCTTCGACGATCCGCGTTTTTCAGGCATCAACCCCTATGCTCTCGGCCTCGACATGATGCAGGACATTCAGCGCATCTCGACCGAACCCACGGCCGAGGACCGCGATTGGTTCCCCGACATGGCCGGCCAGGGCAACTGGCGCGAGGTCCTGCTGGACGCCTGGGCCGAGCATCGCGACGAATCCTTCATCCGCCAGTACCTCAGCCCTGCCTTGATCCGGAAATGGCGGTTTTTTGTGCTCGGCGACGCTGCCGACCAGCCGCATTGCCTGGTCGCGTCCATCCACGATGAGCGCGGCTACGCCAAGATACGCGCCGCGCTCGCCAACAGTTATGATCTCGGCGCGAACCGGCCGGACATTCAGGTGGTGGATGTCGATCTGCTCGGCGACCGCCATTTGCGGCTGCAGCACAAGGTCAATGACGGCATCCTTCTCGAGGATGCCAGCCGCGACGCCACGCTTCGTCACATCCGCAGGCTTTGGGGTTATGAAGTCAGCCTGGCGGCCATGGATGCCGAGACCGGCGCGACGATCCACGAACGCTCGACGAGCCAGATCGCGGGATGACGGCACCCGGTCTCCCGGCGCACATCAGGCGTCGCCGGCTGGCCTGATCCTCAGCCTTGCGATCCGGTTCTTGTCGCGTTTCATGACGATGAAGCGCTTGCCGTGGAACGTAAAAGCCTGCTTCTCCTCGGGGATCGATTGCGTCTCGTGGATGACGAGGCCGGCAATGGTGGTTGCCTCCTCATCCGGCAGGTTCCAGTCGAGAGCCCGGTTGAGGTCACGGATCGGCACCGTACCGTCGACGACCACGGAGCCGTCGGCCTCCTGCTTGACGCCCTGTATGTCGACATCGTGCTCGTCGGCGATCTCGCCGACGATCTCCTCGATAATGTCCTCCAGCGTCACCAGCCCTTCGACCTCGCCATATTCGTCGACGACGACGGCGAAATGCGCCTTGCGGCGAAGGAAGGCGTTGAGCTGTTCCTGCAAGGTCGTGGTGTCGGGCACGAACCAGGGTTTCGAAGCGATCTTCATGACGTCGATCCTGGAGAAATCGTTGCCGACTTCGTTCAAGGCGCGCAGCAGATCCTTTGCATGCAGCACGCCGACGATGTTGTCGAGCGAGCCTTTCCACAGCGGCATGCGGGTGTGCGGGCTTTGCAAAATCTCGCGCACCACCGCTTCCGGCGCATTGTCGGCATTGACCGAGCGCATGTTGGTGCGGTGGACCATGATGTCGGAGACTTCGAGCTCGGCGAGATCGAACAGGCCGCCGACGCGGTCGCGATCCTCGCGCACCACCTGGCCGTCGCGGCGGAAATCGTCGACCGCGCCGCGCAATTCGTCCTGGCTGGAGCGCTGCGGCTCGATGCGTGAAAGCTCGTACCCGAATATGGCAAGCAGGCGCGTGCGCACGGCAACGAGCAGCACGATGAGGATGGCAAGGACGGCGACAACGATCCAGCCGGGCTCGTTCATCTCCGGTCGCTTTCCTTTGGGTGGTTCTCCCTCAGAAACGACAGCACTTCCGATGCCGGAACATCCTTGGCAATGAAAGCCTGGCCGACGCCGCGCGTCAGGATGAAGGTCAGCGCGCCGCGCGACACCTTCTTGTCCTGGGTGATAAAGGCAAGCAGCGCCTCGGCGTCAGGCAGATCTCCCGGGATGTCGGCTATTCGCC
>NZ_RZRW01000516.1:0-3965 GCF_003998745.1 Mesorhizobium sp. M7A.F.Ca.US.014.04.1.1
CCCTTCCAGCAAACGCCTGGTGGCGCGGTAGCCGTTCTCCTCGGTCATATCGACCGAGCAGACATGGCGTTCGATCAATGTCAGTCCGCTCGCGGCGAGTGCCCGGCGCACGCCGCGTTCGCGATGGATGGCGAAGGTCTCGCGGCCGTCACCGTTGATCAGCGCCAGCCGCCGATGACCGAGCTGGATCAGCAGCCTGGCCGCTTCGTGGAAGGCGCCCTCATTGTCGATGTCGGTGAAGGCGTAGTCGAAATCGAAGCCCTCACTGCGGCCATGGACGATGAAGGGAATGCCGAGCGTGTTGACCAGCGCCACGCGCCGGTCAGCGGGCCTTGGAGAGGAGATATAAACAGCGTCGACCTGCCGGTTGGCGACGATGCGCCGGTAGGTCGTCTCCTGGTCGTCGGCGTCGGCCGGCGACAGCACAAGGTCGAGCTCGTGCGAGCGGGCATAGTCGCCAAGGCCGGACAGGAACTCGACGAAATGCGGATCGATGTCGACGGACGCACCGGTCGGCAGGACATAGCCGATCATGCCGGTCTTGCCGGTCGCCAGCCGGCGCGCGCTCGGGTTGGGCCGATAGCCATGGCGCTTGGCGGCATCCATGACACGCCTGCGCGTCTCCTCGTTGACCTCGGGATAGCCGTTCAGCGCGCGGCTTACCGTGGTTTGCGAAAGTGCCAGCATGTGGGCGAGCTGCTTGAGGTTCACGAAAGTCTCCATTCCCTCAAAGCGCTTTTAAATTGAATCGACCCAAGTGCCACCGGGGCCGAGCCATACGAAGCCCAACCATAGACGCGGTTTGGGCATGTTTGAAACAAAAATTGCTGCTGCACTGCCATAATAGCATGCTGCGACGCACTTTTAGGGCGAAAATGCGCGAACCTAAATCGATTGATTCGCCAGCCTCTTGACTTCCCCGCGATTCAATGGCGTGATCGAAAAAGCCAAAGCGCTTTGGAAGACTCTTCGAAAGGTTGCGGTTCCT
The DNA here is from genome assembly GCF_003998745.1 of Mesorhizobium sp. M7A.F.Ca.US.014.04.1.1. Classification (NCBI taxonomy): domain Bacteria; kingdom Pseudomonadati; phylum Pseudomonadota; class Alphaproteobacteria; order Hyphomicrobiales; family Phyllobacteriaceae; genus Mesorhizobium; species Mesorhizobium sp. M7A.F.Ca.US.014.04.1.1. Next base: position 989 of record NZ_RZRW01000516.1, read on the forward strand.
TTCCGACTGAGTCACAGTCCTGCGGCGTCGGCGGGCGGAATGGAGGTTCCGTCCGGTGTGTGAGACCCACTGGGAGGAATACCGATGAAGAAAATGCTTTTGCTGGGTGCTGCGTTTGCCACGTTCGCCCTGAACGCGCCCGCGCAGGCCGAACTGAAGTTCAAGCCCGGCGAAGACAAGCGCTTCAACTGGGCGAACTACGAAGAGCTCAAGAAAGTCGACCTCAAGGGTGAAACGCTGTCGATCTTCGGACCGTGGCGCGGCGAGGACGAAGGCCTGGTGCGCGGCGTCCTCGACTATTTCTCGGAAGCCACCGGCGTCGAGATCAAATACTCCTCCTCGGAGAATTACGAGCAGCAGATCGTCATCGACACGCAGGCCGGCAGCCCGCCGAACATCGCCGTGCTGCCGCAGCCGGGCCTCATCCAGGACCTGGCGTCGAAGGGCCTTTTGACGCCGCTCGGTGACGACACCGCCAAATGGGTCAAGGACAATTACGGCGCCGGCCAGTCATGGGTCGATCTCGGCACCTTCAAGGACAAGGACGGCAAGCCGGGCTTCTTCGCCTTCCCTTACAAGGCCGACGTGAAGTCGCTGGTCTGGTACTCGCCGGACAATTTCGAGGAAGCCGGCTACAAGGTGCCGAAGACCCAGGAAGAACTCGCCGATCTCGAAAAGAAGATCATCGCCGATGGCGGCAAGCCGTGGTGCATCGGCCTCGGCTCCGGCGGTGCCACCGGCTGGCCGGCAACCGACTGGGTCGAAGACCTGATGCTGCGCACCCAGCCTCCGGAGGTCTACGACAAATGGGTGAAGAACGAGATCCCGTTCAACGATCCGGCGGTGGTCAACGCCATCGACATTTTCGGCAAGATCGCGACCGACGACAAGATGGTCGACGGCGGCGCCAAGGCGGTTGCGGCGACCGACTTCCGCGACAGCCCGAAGGGCCTCTTTTCGGTGCCGCCGAAATGCTACCTGCACCACCAGGCATCGTTCATTCCGACCTTCTTCCCGGAAGGCACCAAGGTCGGCCAGGACGCGGACTTCTTCTACTTCCCGCCCTATGCCGCCAAGCCTGAACTGGGCACGCCCGTGCTCGGCGCCGGTACGCTGGCGATGATCACCAAGGACAGCAAGAGTGCGCGCGCGTTCATCGAATTCCTGAAGATGCCGCTCGCCCACGAGATCTGGATGGCCGAGGGCGGCTTCGTGACGCCGCTCAAGTCGGTCAACAAGGATGCCTATGCCAGCGACGCGCTGAAGAAACAGGGCGAAATCCTCGCCAATGCCTCGACTTTCCGCTTCGACGGTTCCGACCTGATGCCGGGCAAGATCGGCGCCGGCGCCTTCTGGACCGGCATGATCGACCTGGTCGGCGGCAAGTCGGCACAGGACGTCGCCACCGACATCCAGAAGAGCTGGGACGCCATCAAGTAGACGGCTGGCACGTAGACGACCAACCATTCTCGCACTGGATTCGGACCGTACCGGCCCGGATCCGACGGCGGCCCGTGCCGCAGCCTTTCGTCATGAGCGCATTGACATGAAGCGCGATCGGCAATGTGCGCAAGCCGCCGATGACGCGCTCCAAACAACTGAATCGGCGCCTGGTCCCCGTCACCAAGGTCATTCCTTGTCGGGTCATGCGCAGGGGGAGAGGGACCCATGGCGGCTCAGATTTTCTCGGCCATATTCGTCATCATCGTCGGCGTCGGCGGTTGCGTCGCCTATTTCTGGGGCGCCAACAAACTGGTCGACCTGATATTCCCGTCACGCGGCGTCGCCGGTGCCGCGGCCATCGACAATCTACGCCGGCAAGGGTTGGTCCGCCCATGGCTGTTCGTCGGCCCGGCGATGATCATCCTCACCATTTACCTGATCTATCCGGTGGTCGAGACGCTGCGGCTGTCGTTCCTCGATCGCGGCGGCATCAGTTTCGTCGGCCTGGCGAACTATGAATGGGCGTTCGGCGACCGCGAGTTCCGCAACTCGATCCTCAACAACATCATCTGGCTGGCGGTGGTGCCGGCCGCCTGCACCTTCCTCGGGCTGATCATCGCCGTGCTTACGGACAAGATCTGGTGGGGCACGATCGCCAAGAGCCTGATCTTCCTGCCGCTGGCGATCTCCTTCGTCGGCGCCAGCGTGATCTGGAAATTCATCTACGAGTATCGGGGCGAGGGCCAGACGCAGATCGGCATCCTCAACGCCATCATCCAGCATTTCGGCGGCCAGCCGCAGGTCTGGATATCGCTGCCGTTCTGGAACAATTTCTTCCTGATGATCATCCTGATCTGGATCCAGACCGGCTTTGCCATGGTCATCCTGTCTTCCGCCCTGCGCGGCATCCCCGAGGAAACGCTGGAAGCCGCCGTCATCGACGGCGCCAATCCGTTCCAGATCTTCTGGAAGATCATGGTGCCGCAGATCTGGGGCACCATCGCCGTGGTCTGGACCACGATCACCATTCTGGTGCTCAAAGTATTCGACATCGTGCTGACCATGACCAACGGCCAGTGGAACAGCCAGGTGCTGGCCAATCTGATGTTCGACTGGATGTTCCGCGGCGGCGGCGATTTCGGCCGCGGCGCCACCATCGCCATCATCATCATGATTGCGGTCATTCCGATCATGGTCTGGAACATCCGACAGGCGAACAAAGAGACGGGAGGACATTGAGATGGCCGTCGCGACCGGAAATTCCTTCGCCAGCCGCTTCGGCGTCCACATCGCCGTGCTCATCTTCGTCGCGATCTGGACCATACCGACCCTTGGCATCCTGGTTTCGTCGCTGCGCGACAAGAACCAGATCATCGCCTCGGGCTGGTGGAACTCGTTCGCCAGTTCCACACAGACGGAAGCCGGCCGGCTGCCGCCCGCCTCGGCGCAAGTCGAGAAGGACGGCAAGTTCGTGCTCGAGGGCAATATCTTCGGCGACGGCACCAAGCGCGACATCAGCGCCTTCGGAATCAAA
>NZ_RZRW01000517.1:0-3960 GCF_003998745.1 Mesorhizobium sp. M7A.F.Ca.US.014.04.1.1
CCTATAAGCGGTCTCATAGGGACATGCCAGACCGGAGTTGCCCGCCTCCGGCCGAAAATCAAGGACCCGATCCCGCCATGCTTCGTTCGTCACATGCCTTTGCCGCCATGCTTGCCGCAGCCTTGCCGTCCGCCGCGTCTGCTGCCTCGCCGCAGTCGTTCAAGGGCGAGTATACGGTGTCGTTCCTTGGACTTTCGATAGCGAAATCAACGTTTTCCAGCCGTTATGAGAACGGCGCCTACGCGATCGAAGGCAGCGTCAGCGCGGCAGGGTTGGCAAAACTGTTCGACGACACGCGTGGCACGATCTCGTCCAAAGGCACGATTGCGGGCAAGAGGATGGTGCCGCAGGCATTCCGCGCCGATTACACCTCCGGCAAGAAGGCATCGGTGGTCGACATCCGCTTTGCAAATGGCAGGGTCACCTCGACGCAGGTCGTCCCGGCGCCGGGCAAGCGCGACCCCAAGAGTTGGGTGCCGCTCGGTGCCGGCGACCTGGCATCGGTGCTCGATCCGATGGCTGCCACCGTCATCCATGCCGACAGCCTCGACCAGGTCTGCGGCCGCACGGTAAAGTTCTACGACGGCGAGATGCGCGCCGATCTGACGCTGACTTACGCTTCGAAGGGCACGATCTCGGTGCCGGGCTACAAGGGCGACACGGTTACCTGCCGGATGGGCTTCGAGCCGGTGGCTGGCTATCGCAAGGGCCGCAAGGCGCTCAACTATCTCAAGAGCAAAAGCCGCATGATGGTGACGTTTGCACCGCTCGGCCAAACCGGCGTATATGCGCCGATCCATGCCACGGTGGGCACGCAGATCGGCACCTTGACCATCAGCGCCGGACGTTTCGAAGCGGTACAATAGCCAGGCGCAGAATTGGCGCGCCACTGGAGACAGAATGGGGCGCGCAACACTGATCGGCTTTTCGGCGGTCGCCATGTGGGCGCTGCTCGCACTGCTCACCGATGCGTCGGGCCAGGTGCCGCCGTTCCTCTTGTCGGCGATCACCTTCTCGATCGGCACCGGTGTCGGGCTGGTCGCGCGGCTGTTCATGCCGGCACCCGACAAGAGCCAGAAGATACCGCCGCAGGTGTGGCTGATCGGCATTGCCGGGCTGTTCGGCTACCACTTCTTCTATTTCACAGCGCTGCGCAATGCGCCGGCTGTGGAGGCGAGCCTGATCGCCTATCTATGGCCTTTGCTGATCGTGCTCGGCTCGGCGCTGATGCCGGGCGAAAAACTGGCCTGGAACCATGTCGTCGGCGCGCTGCTCGGCCTTGCCGGCACCGTGCTGATCGTCACCAAGGGCGGGGGCCTCGCCTTCGACGCCCGTTACGCCTTCGGCTATGCGATGGCCGCCGTTTGTGCCGTGCTGTGGTCGTCCTATTCGCTGTTGTCGCGGCGCTTCCCGTCGGTGCCGACCAGCATCGTCACCTGGTTCTGCGCGGCGACCGCGGTGTTGTCGCTCGCCTGCCACCTGGCGCTGGAACAGACGGTTCTGCCTGACGGTGCCGGCCAGTGGCTGGCCGTGCTCGGCCTTGGCCTGATGCCGGTGGGGGCGGCCTTCTATGCCTGGGACATCGGCGTCAAGCGCGGCAACATCCAGGTGCTGGGTGCTGCAAGCTACGCCGCACCGCTGTTGTCGACGCTGGTGCTGATCGCGGCCGGCGTCGCCGAGCCGTCGCTGCGCATCCTCGCCGCCTGCGTGCTCATCACCGGCGGGGCCGCACTTGCAGCGAAGTCGCTGTTCCTGCGCAAACCAGCGGCTGAGAGCGGAGCCAGGGCGTCCCAAAGCAGGGCCGGGGCATGACGATGCCGTTTGCCGGCGGCATCGACGCAAATGCCAATGCGACACTGATCTTTTCGCTGGCGGCGGCGGTGATCTACGCCTTTACGCTTGGCATGCCACCAACGCTCGCCCGCTCGGCGGCAAAGACGCTCGCCGTGGCGATGCTTGCCGTGTTGGCCGGGCTGCAGGGCGGCCCGCTGCTGCTCGCCGCCGCGCTCGCCCTCAGCGCCGTTGGCGACGCATTCCTGTCGCGCGACGGTGAAAAGGCCTTCCTCGGCGGGCTGGCCAGTTTTCTTGTCGCCCACATCGTCTATGTCGCGCTGTTCCTGCGCAGCGGTGGCGGGTTGGGGGTGCTTGGCGCCGAGTCGTGGCGCGGAGCGATCGCGCTCGCTATGGCGGTGTTTGCGGCCGTCATGCTGGCGGCGCTGTGGCGGCGCGTCGGTCCCGGCCTGCGTATGCCGATCGCCGTCTATGTCGCTGCGATCCTGGCAATGGGTATCTCGGCGCTGACCACCAGCAACGTCTCCGTGATCGGCGGCGCGCTGTTGTTCATGGCATCCGACGGGCTGCTCGCCACGGAGAAATTCCTGGTGGCCGCCATCTCGCCGCACCGCGCCTGGATGCGCTTCGCCGTCTGGGCGCTGTACTACGCCGCCCAACTCGCGATCACGCTTGGGTCCCTGCTATATCCGGGCTCTTATTGAGCTACGGTTGTTTCGGCTGCCAGCCGGGTGCTGCCAGTTCGAAGGCGGCAAACTCGAAGCCCGGCGCGACGGTGCAGCCGACCAGCGTCCATTCGCCGAGGCTGCGCGCCGATTGCCACCAGCCCGCCGGCACGACGATCTGCGGCCGCTCACCGGCTGCGAGATCGATTCCAAGCACCTGCTCCACAACGGTGCTGCCTTCTTCCCACATTGCCAGTGCCAGCGCGGCGCCGGCATGGAAATGCCAGACCTCGGCGGCGTCCTTGACCCGGTGCCAGGCCGAAACCTGATGCTCCTCAAGCAGGAAATAAATGGCGGTCGAATGGCCGCGCGCGCCGCCAGTGCCATCGCGAAAGGTCTCGGCATACCAGCCGCCTTCCGGATGCGGCTTCAGCCCGAGCGTCGCGATGATTTCGGCGGAGCTGGTCATGGCGTCGACGATATCACGGGCTCTAGAAGTTGTCCTTGCGCTTGCGGATTTCGGCAAAGACCTCGGCGTCGGAAGCCTTCTCCAGCCCAAGATGCTTGCGGATCGCCGGATCGTGCCAGCGCAGGAAGGGATTGGTCGACAGTTCCTCGCCGATCGTCGTCGGCAGCGTCGGCTTGTTCTCGGCGCGCAGCTTTTCGATCCTGGCGGCGCGTTCCTTCAATGCTGAATTGGACGGGTCGACGGTCAGCGCGAAACGGGCGTTGGAGAGCGTGTATTCGTGGCCGCAATAGATGGCCGTTTCAGCTGGAAGTGCAGCCAGCTTCTTCAGCGAATCATACATTACCGGCGGCTTGCATTCGAACAGCCGCCCACAACCCAGCGCAAACAGCGTGTCGGCGGTGAACGCCACGCTCGAGGCCGGCAAATAATAGGAAACGTGGCCGGCAGTGTGGCCGGGGGTGGCGATGACTTCGATCCTTTCATCGCCAAGATGGAGAACCGAGCCGTCTTCGACGGTCTCGTCGATGCCGGGGATCTTGGCCTTTTCGGCCTCCGGGCCGACGATGCGCAGCTTGAAGCGCTCCTTCAGCGCCAGATTGGCCTCAACGTGATCCATGTGATGATGTGTGGTCAGGATCATCGTCGGCGTCCAGCCGGTGCGCTTTATCGCGGCCAAGATTGGCGCTTCCTCGGGCGCATCGATGATCGCGGTCTGGCCGCTTTTGGGGTCATGCACCAGCACGCCGAAATTGTCGCTGCGGCACATGAACTGTTCGATTTCGACCGGCATCACATCTCTCCGTTATGGCCGCAGACATAGGGCGCTTGCGGGTCGATGTCATCCCGGATGTCGAATGACATTCCCGGAATGTCGGGTCGTCGCGGCCTTTTGTTGAAACCTGGCGACATCACGGCTACATCCCTGCCATGCATTCCGACATCGTCGATCTTCGCTCGTTCTATTCGACAACGCTCGGCCGGTTCGCCGAGCGTTCGATCACCATGGCGTTGTCGTCGATATGGGCGGCCGTTCCC
>NZ_RZRW01000518.1:0-3959 GCF_003998745.1 Mesorhizobium sp. M7A.F.Ca.US.014.04.1.1
TTCGAAGGCATTTTGCGGAGACGCTCTCGCCAGTTTGTTGGTAAAAGGAGAGATCGGCCTGACTGACCCTGTTCAGACGCACCTGCCTGACGGTTTCGTGGTGCCTGAGAAGGATGGGCGGACCCTAAGGATCATCGACCTCGCGACACAGACATCCGGCCTGCCGCGCGAGATGGCCCAGGCAGGTGGAACACCCAACGATCCCTACGCCGGCCACACAAAGGAAGCGATGATCGCAGCCATGCACGGGGAGCCGTTTCTGTTTCCTCCCGGAACTGGCGCGCTCTATTCGAACCTGGGCTTCGACCTCCTGGGACTGGCGATCAGCGGAGCGGCTGGCAAGCCGTACGCTACCGTCTTGGAGGAGCGTGTGTTGCGGCCACGCGGCATGGTGGACACGGTCTTCAATCCGCGACCTGGTGACGAGGGCCGGCTGATGCAGGGCCACAATTTCGACGGCACGCCGCTTCCCTTCGTGCCGACACCGATGACGATGGAATGCGCCTCGGGGCTTTATACGACGCCCAACGATATGCTGAAGTGGATAGCCTGGCACTTGGCTCAAGGCGGCTCCGAGGACGATGCACGCCGCATTATCGACCACGCCAGCCTAGTCCGGAGGGATGGGCTCTCTCCGGCGCTGGGCCTCGACGACGGTGGCGCGCCGATGGATGCGATGGCACTCGGTTGGGTTGTGGTAGAGGCCGACGGCAACCGTCCGCTGGTGCTTCACAAATCCGGAGGGCGACAAGGCATGTTTACATATGTTGCCATCGCGCCGACGCGCGGCGTCGGCGTCTTCGCGGCGATCAACCAGTTCAACGCCGGGGGCTTTGAAGCAATGGTGCACGCAGTAAACGAACTGATCTATCAGCTCGCGCCCCGCTGACTGCGCTCTCGTCTCACAATCAGATTTCTCGTCGAGGACATTCCAATGACCGGTTCAGGCCACAGGCGCTTGCTCATCCTCTGCTTCACGGCAGCCTGCGTCCTTGCGGCTCCTCACGTCGCCGCCGCCAAAGATCGTCTGCTTGAGGAAGCCGTGGGATTTGCCGGCGGCATCGCCTTCCTGGGCTCGGGCGCTCCTGGCCTCGTGATCGCCGCGGTTCGCAACGGCGAGACGGCCTTCGCTGGCTTCGGCGAAATCCGCAAGGGCTCGGGGCAGGTGCCCGACGAACATACGCTGATGCGGATAGCCTCGATCTCCAAGACCTTCTGCGGCGATCTGATGGGCTCGATGATTGTGGATGGCGTCATCGGCGCGACCGATCCCCTTGCCAAACACCTCGGGAAGGACTGGACCGTGCCTGGGCTCGAAGGACGAACGCCGAGGCTCATCGATCTGGTGACGCAGGCATCCGGCCTGCCGCGCGAGGTACCGAACCAGACAGGCGGCACGCCGGACGACCCGTTCGCCGGCAATCCCTTCGACCTCAGCCGCGCTGAGCTTGCGAAGCCAGAACCCTATCTTTTCCCTCCCGGCACGGGTGCCTTTTACTCGAACTGGGGTTACGATCTGCTCGGCCTCGCGCTGGCCAATGCCGGTGGCAAGTCCTATGGCGATCTGCTGGCCGAGCGGGTGCTCACGCCCCGCCAACTGACCGACACCAAGCTCAACCTGGCGGAAGGCGATGCGGCGCGGACCATGCAGGGCCATTTCTTCGACGGCACACCGTTGCCCCTCGTTCCTTCGCCGGAAACGATCGGATGCGCGGGCGGGCTCTACACCTCCGCCGCCGACATGATGAAGTTCATGGCCTGGCACCTTCGCAAGGATGCGGCCGGCGATGCGGAGCGTACCGTCGACCATGCGGGCTGGCTCTGGCGCGACGGTCTCTCGCCGGTAATCGGCATCGACGATGCGGGGTCAATGGGAATGATGACGCTTGGCTGGGTCGGAGTTCTGGCCGACAAGGACAAGCCCATGATGCTCAACAAGACCGGCGGATTGCAGGGGCAGTTCAGTTATGTGGTGTTGGCGCCAACGCGCGGTGTCGGTGTCTTCGCCTCGATCAATCAGTTCAGTGTCGGTGGGTTCAAGGCGATGGTCGCAGCAACGAATGATCTCGTCGCGCAACTTGCGCCAAGATAAGGGCAGTTCAGGCGGGAGCTACGCCACCTAATACGAGCTGATTAGCTGGAACAAAAAACGCGTGCCGGTATCAGTCAGACCTCGGTTATCTCTGAACGGTACCGCAACAAGCGCCCTTGCATTGAGGTGTTGCCCAAATGCAGCCTTTGCACCTATTCCGGCCGAGCCGAGTTCCGCCTCAATGTAATCCACGCCCGTATCGTGGTTCCAGACCGCACCGTAATCGACATAAGCAAACACGTTCAGATTTGGGATCGGCAAAGCCTCCGGGAGTTCGATGTTGCGTCCCAATTCCAGCGAGGCCGCTATCCCGCTATCGCCTGAAGCGGCCGAGCCATCGAAAGCCAGGCCATAGGGATCGCCGCCGAGCACCAACTGGACCGACGATGGCACCGCCGTCGGCGCATATTGCGCAGCCACTCTGAGGTGGGCGACGGCCAGCGAAGCGATCTCCTTGGTAAGGTCGAGGTCGCCCCGAAAATACCTGTAGTCATCAGGAACGCCTGGACGCGGTGCAAGCGGATCGGTGCTGCTGCTCGCGCCAAAGCCGTCGAGGCCTTGGCCGAAAGTACCTGTCAGCGTGATGGCGCCGTTTTCCAACTCACCGGTATACTTAAGGGAGGCCGCCAGCCATCGGAGGTCCTCATCCGTCTGCGTTTCGCCGCCCAACGCCAGCGAGTTGTCCTTGAAGTTCAATTCAAGGCGGCTAAACAGGCTGTGGTCAATTGTCCGCAGCAGTGGGTAGTTGACATACGCGCTGCCGAACCTAGAGGCTATGTCGAGCTCGAGAGGCTTGAGGTCGGCGCCCGGCTGGGAAGAGACATAACCGATGCTGTATCCTACATGCAGTCCGTCATACCCGATCGGGACATCGTGCGAAGCCAGCACGAACTTCAACTCCTCGGGACTGTCCGGAATGGTCACCAGGGCGATGTTCGCCACATCGAACAGCCTAAGCGCATCGTTGAAGGTGCCGGTGCCGGTCAGCTGAAATGGGCCGACGGCTTTGCTGCCGAGATTGTCGACTATTGCGTTTGCGCCGGCCCGCTTGAAGCCAATGTCGAGTTTCAGATCACAGCCGGCGGAGGGCGTTTCGGGCCGAATGAAAGTGCCTTCGATGGTCAGGCCGCCAAGATCGCTCATCAGCAACAGCACGCGCTCGGCCTCCTTGATCCGGATTGGCCGCATGGCGACGATGCGATCGATGTAAGGTTTCAAACGCCGGTCAATATCAGGGATGGCGCTGTTGATGGTGACCCGGCGCACATAGGATTCGTAGAGAACGATGACGACGTTGCCGGATGAAAAGTCCTGCTCGGGAACGACGGCCCACGAGAAATATCCGGCCTTCTGGTAGATCTCGTCGATCCGCTCGGCGATGGCGTAAAGGTCGGCGGCGCTTATCTTTTTGTTCCGCTGCGCGGCCCACGCTTGCTCCAGCGTAGCGCTGGGCACCGTCACCGCGCCTCGAACGGTTATCGACCTCAAGGTAAACATTGTTTTTTCGGCTTGTTCCGAGCTCGTTGCCTTGCGTGCATCCGGAACTGACAGGTCAATCGTGCCGGGCTTCCTCGGAGCGGAATAGCGTCGGATGATCTCGTTCTGATCCGAAACCACCGAATCGATCCGCTCGGGGATCGTCTGGCTAAGGCTCGGTCCGACCATGAAGGCACTGGTTGCAAGACTGATGGACACGCGACGTACTGCGTCGAACCAGTGGGACAGCGCCTTGCGAAGAGGCATCAATCAAACTCGCTGACATGTCGTGGCAGGGATAATCAACGGTTATTCGAAACTTGGTTTAGCAAATTAGCAAATATGTTGGGGTCCGTCATCCCGCGATGCACACCCGTCAGTGCCCCAACAA
>NZ_RZRW01000519.1:0-3958 GCF_003998745.1 Mesorhizobium sp. M7A.F.Ca.US.014.04.1.1
GTCGACATTCTGCGCCATGGCGAACGAAACCGGCGCCATGAACAGCAGGGCGCCGAGCCAGACCAGGAAAAGACGGACAGTCCCCTCAAACATGCCTTGCGTTGAAGCCCATGGCGGTGGCAATTTCAAGGCTTAAGAGTCCGACCGATACGACTCTTCCGTCCGGCGTATCCCGCGCCAATGCCCGAGCCGCCCGAATCCCCGATGGTGCGCTTCAGCTCAAAACAGAATGTCCAGGAGACTTGCGCCCATGGCGTCGCCGATCATCGACTTCCTGCTGACCCGAAACTCCGCACCGATTCCAGATCTGAAGGAGCCGGCGCCGAGCGATGCGGAGATCGCGACAATGATCACTGCTGCCTCCCGGGTGCCCGATCATGGCCGGTTGGAGCCCTGGCGCTTCATCCTCTACCGTGGCGACGCCCGCGTCGAGATCGGCAGGCAACTGGCAGCACTTGCCGAGCAGCGGGAGGGCCCATTGACGGAGGGCCGCCGCAATCAGGAACTGGCGCGGTTCTCGCGCGCACCGCTGGTGATCGGCGTCGTATCTGTCCCCAGGGAGAATCCAAAAATCCCGCAATGGGAAATGTTCCTGTCGGGCGGCATGGCGGCGATGAACCTGATGATATCAGCCAACGCGCTGGGCTTTGGCACCAACATGATCAGCAACTGGTATTCGGATGTGCCGGAGGGCAGGGCACTGCTGGGGCTGGCGCCGCAGGAGCGGGTCATCGGCTTCATCCATATCGGCTCCTATGCCGGCCCGGCGCCGGAGCGGCCCCGGCCCGATCCGGCAAAGCTGTACAGTGACTATTCGGGGCCGTGGGTCGGCTGAATGTTCTACGAGCCTTCAAAGGGCCACGGCCTGCCGCACGACCCTTCGAAGGCGATCGTGGCGCCGCGTCCGATCGGCTGGATTTCGACACTGAACAGGGCTGGTGAGATCAACCTCGCGCCGTATTCCTTCTTCAATGCCGTTTCGACGCGGCCTTTCATCGTCTGGTTCTCCTCCGAAGGCGAGAAGGACAGCGCCTCCTTCGCCCAGGAAACCGGCGAGTTCGTGGCCAATCTGGTCAGCCGCGATCTCGCGGAGAAGATGAACCGCACGTCGGTCAATGCTCCGCGCGGCGTCAATGAGTTCGTCTATGCCGATCTTGCCATGGCGCCGTCGCGCCTGGTCGCCCCGCCGCGCGTGGCGGCAGCGCCGGCCGCGCTCGAATGCCGGGTGACTGAAGTTTTTCGGCCAAAGGCCCTGGACGGGTCGCCGACAAGTGCCGTTATCGTCGCCGGTGAAGTGGTCGGCGTGCATATCGACGACGCCTTCCTGACGGACGGCCTGTTCGACATCACCAAGGCCGGCAATGTCGCTCGTCTCGGCTATATGGACTATGCCAGCGTCGACGAGGTGTTTTCGATGCGCCGGCCGCGCTGGGACAAGGACTAGATATCAGGCTCGGCCAGCTACCGCGCCTTGCCGGAACTCGTTCGCCGCCTGGCGGTCATGACGGTGCGCACATAGCCGGGCTCGCCGATCCGAATGCTTCCATCGGGCAGGCCCAGTATGCGGTCGAGGGCGATCTCGTAGAGCCTGACGCGTTTCTCCAGGACTTCGATCGCGGCCTCCATGTCGGCGTCGCTGCCGCCGGCAATGGCCTTGGCGACGACATCACGCGTGGCCATGCCGAATTGCATGACGATGTCGGCGACACCTTCCGGATCGAAGGTCCTGAAGGTGCCGTCTTCGATTCCTTGCCTGATGACCTTGACCAGCAGCGGTGAAAACGACGCGCTGGCGGCCAGATTGATACGGTGGAAAAGCACCAGATTCTCAGGCCGGAACATCGTCTCGAAAAGAGCCCAAGCTTCCGGCGCGGTTTCGATCTTGGCCCGCCGCGACTGGCTGAGCAGGCCATTCAGGCGGCCAAGCGGGTCGAGGCCGGGATCGTGGAGTATGTCCTGGACCCCAGCCAGTGCCTGTTTTGCAAAGCGATCGGCCAATGCCTCCAGGAGAGCCTCCTTGGAGGGGAAGTAATGATAGAAAGCACCCTTCGAGATGCCGGCGGACGCAATCACGTCATTGAGGCTCGCTTTGTCATAGCCTTGGGTCAGGAACAGGGTCTGGGCATGATCCAGAAGTTCTTCTCGCCTGAGTTCTGGATGCTTGATGACACGGGGCATGACGAACTTTCTGCACGTGATGGCTGCTCCCGTCCAGTCCCGACGTCGGCAGCCAGGGCAACGGATTTCGGGTTAACGGGTCCCTTCGGAGTCTCCGCTTGCGCGTTGGCTGACGGAGCATCAAACGAAAAACCCGCCTGTGCGGCGGGTCACTGGCGCAAATCAGCACCATGGGCAAAAATGTACCATAGCTGAGATCACCGAGTCAAGAAAAAATTCCTATCGTGGAAGGCTGCCCGGCAAAAAGCCGCCAACACAACCGACTGCCGCAAGCCTTTTGTTAAGCTGGAGTTCGGAGCCTCGGGTCGAAGGTTCGCTTGAACTATAGACCAGTGGTCTGTATGGTAGACCAATGGTCTAAAATACCAATCATCAGCGGATATCAAGGCAGGTCGATCATGATCGCGAAATTGGTTCTTCAGACATTCGTCTGGTTCGTCGCCATGGGCGCCTTGCTCTTCCTGTCGGCCGGCACGCTGCATTGGCCGGGGGCCTGGGTCTATCTGGTGGGGATGGTGGGCCTCAGTCTCACCTTGGGCGTGGCGCTGGCGAGGCGCGATCCCGGTCTGATGAATGAGCGGCTGAGCTCTCCCATCCAGAAGAATCAGGACGCGGCCGACAAGGTGCTGCTGTCCATACTTCTGCTCGCCATCTTTGGTTCTCAGATATTCATGGGATTCGACGTGCGTTTCGGCTGGTCGGCGGTTCCCGTCTGGGTGCAGGTGGTCGGCGCACTGGTCCTGCTGCTCGGAATCTGGATCTGCTATCTGACGATGCTGGAGAACAGTTTTGCGGCGCCCGTGGTCAAGATCCAGGACGAACGCGGACAACGTGTGATCTCCACCGGGCCTTACAGCTACGTCCGCCATCCTATGTATGCCGGCGCCATCCTCTTCTTCGCCGGCACGGCACTTCTGCTTGGTTCCTGGTGGGGGCTGGCGTCGGTGCTCGTGCTCGTCGTTCTCTTGGCCATCCGCACCTTCATCGAAGAGAAAACGCTTCGCGCCGGTCTGCGCGGCTATGACGACTATGTGGCCCGGGTCCGTTACCGCCTGATTCCATTGGTTTGGTAGCAGGCGCTCAGGCGGAAACACCTGCCGCCTTCGCCCGCGCCAGAAGCCGCTCGGCCAGCCGCAGGTGCGGGCGGTCGAACATCTTGCCGTCGATAGCGACGACGCCGGGGCTTCCCGCTGCCGCGAACGCAGCAACGATTGCCGCCGATTGTCTCACCGCCTCGGCCGACGGCGTGAAGGCTGCGTTGATGACCGGCACCTGATCGGGGTGGATCGCCATCTTGCCGGTGAAGCCATCGCGTTCGGCCTCGGCGCACTCCGCGGCGAAGGCCGCCATGTCGCGAAAATTTGGGAAGACGGTGTCGATCGCCGCGACCTCCGCCGCACCGGCGGCGAGTATGGTCATGGTGCGAGCATGACGGAACACGTCCGTGTAGCGGCCATGCTCGTCGCGGGCGCTGCGCGCGCCGAGCGCCGCCGACAGGTCTTCCGCGCCCCAGGTGAGCCCGGCAAGCCGCGCGCTGGTCCCGGCATAGGTTGCCGCCGCCAGCACGCCTGCCGGCGTTTCGGTGATGATCGGCAGGATCTTGATCGCGCCGTCGGCCAGGCCTTTTTCGGCCTCGCGCACCCTGAGTTTTGCCGACAGGTGCTGCACATCCTGGCCGCCGTTCGACTTGGGCAGCATGATGCCGTCGGGTTTCGCCGGAACCAGCGCCGCCAGATAGTCATCCGTCAGCCCGGTCGCGAGGTCATTGACCCTGCCATAG
>NZ_RZRW01000520.1:0-3958 GCF_003998745.1 Mesorhizobium sp. M7A.F.Ca.US.014.04.1.1
GTCACAGGCGAAGGCCGCTCTCGACCTGGCTATGCTCGACCTCGACAACACGGTCGTGAGAGCCCCGGTCGACGGGATCGTCGGCAATCGGCAAATCCGTGTCGGCCGTTATGTCACTCCAGGGAATGCGGCCTTGGATATCGTTCCCGTCGACGATGTCTGGATCGTCGCCAACTTCAAGGAAACGCAGCTCAGCTTGGTCAAGATTGGCCAAAGGGTACGCGTCACGGTCGACGAATATCCAGATCAAGAAATCGACGGTGTTGTCGACAGCTTCGCTCCCGGCAGCGGCGCGGCGTTCAGCCTGCTGGCGCCGGACAATGCCACCGGAAACTTCATCCGCGTTGTCCAGCGTGTGCCGGTGAAGATCAGGATGATACGAAACCCGTTGCCTGGCCGCCTCGTTCCGGGGCTCTCCGCCCGCGTTGCCATCGCCCTGGGAGCGGGCGACGTTCCAGCGGTGGCGTTGGAAATGCGGTCCGGCGACAGTGCCAACGGACGCCTGGTACAGTGATGCACCGCACCGAAGCCGAAAAAAGAGCGTTCCGCCATCCTGATACCCTGCCGTGTGCCTGGCTAGTAGCAACTGGTGTTGTATTGGCCGCCTTCATGGACGCAGTGGCATCCACTGCACTGTCGATCGGCCGGATCGACATGCTCGGCGACATCTACGCAACGCCGGATGAACTGGCGATGGTCGACATCGCATTCATCGCCGCCAAGCTGACGGCTTTCCTTGTCGCTCCGCTTCTTGTCACCGCCGCCAGGCCGACCGCCTGCCTGCGCGCGGGGGTCGTGATGCTTCTGCTGGGTTGCGCGGCAATGACGCTCTCGGTGGATCATGTCTGGATTTGTGTTTTCCGCGTCGTCCAGGGGCTGGCTGGCGGCACAATTCTCGTAGCTGGCCAGACGCTGCTGTTTTTTCGGTTCCCGTCTCGACATCAGCCGATTGTCCAAGCAGTTTTTGCCGTCGGCGCCGTAATGGCTCCAACGACGATTACGCCGGCCCTGCAGGGCTGGTTGGTCGATCATTTCTCCTGGGACTGGATATTCCTCGCCAACGTCCCGCTCGGCATCGCCGCCCTTGTCCTTCTGGCGGCGGATGGCAATCGGACATACTGGCGGGCAACCACGCTCCCCGTCGTCGAGGTCATTGTGCTCGGCATCAGTACCGCGCTTTTGACATACGTGCTGCTGCAGGGCAGCAGGTTCAACTGGTCGGACGACATGGGGATCACCGGCCTTTCGACCATCGGTGTGGCGGCCGCCGGCCTTGTGGTTGTCCGGGAGGCCCGGTTCCGCTCAGGCTCACTTCAGGCGGTCGCGCCTTTCGCCGATCCGGACTTTCGCTTTGGCTTTCTTGTCAGCCTCGTCGCGGGCTTTGCCCTATCGGGCAGCACCTATCTCATCCCGGCTTTTGCCCTCAACGTTCTCGATTTTACGGCCACGGCCGCAGGAGTGCTTCTGCTGCCCAGCGGAGCCATGCTGGCGCTGGGACTTCTGTTCTCCGGCCTCCTCATCGAAAAGGCCGGCGTTCACCCGATCGCCCTTGTTCCGTTTGGAGTCCTGCTCTTCTCCGGAGCCATGTGGCTCCTGTCCGGTTCGACGAGCGGTAGCGGCACCCCCGACCTGACCCCGGCCCTGCTTCTGCGAGGATCAGGTCTCGGTCTTCTGTTCGTGGCACTGACGCTGGTTACGCTGCGTGGACTTGCTGCCGATATTCTGCCGTTTGGAATAGGGCTGTTCAATCTCGGGAAGCAGGCTGGTGGTCTGATGGGCACGGCGCTCTTGCAAACGTATATCGATCACCAGAACGCTCTCAACCGAACGATGTTGTCCACCCACCTTGTCCGTGGCGATCCGGCCCTGGACCAGCGCTTGAGGGCCAGTGCGAACATTCTCACTTCGAACGGTGCCGACATTCTAGCGGCGCCCAAGATCGCTTTCCCATTGTTGCAGCGCTCTCTCGAAAGGCAAGCCTCCACGATCTCTTTCGACGAAGCTTTCTTCGCGCTCGTGTTGCTGTTCGCGGTTGCTGCGCCATGCCTGATTGGCGCCAAGCAATTGTTCAGTCGCAAAGTCCTCCGGCGGAGCCGAACTGGGTAGCCTCCTATGCGTTGGAACAGATGTCCTTATCGTCATGGCGTCCAACTTGAATCTTGCGAGCCACGTCCACCAGACCAGACGGGGATGAACACGCGGGGTCGTCGCGGCCGCGTCGCGCTGCGGTTCATGGATTTCCGTGAGGTGCCGCTGGGGCGCGGCGCTGCTTATGGTGAGTTTTGGTTCGTCAGCCCAGATCCCAGCTGCTGAGAGCAAGTGCTATACGGAGAGCCGACCAGGCCTTGTTTCAGGGGCTGTAGCTTCAATCGGGACGTCTAGGTGCCTCACCCCGAAAGTTAGGTCACTCACATCTCATGGATTTCCATGAGGTGCGGCTGCGGCGTGGTCCGGTTAAGATGATGAACCAATTCGCGAGCCCAGATGGTCAACGATGAGAGTTAAAGAAGGCGCTGACAGTCTCCGCCTTTCATTGTCCGGTAGGAGAAGACAATGACGACAGCGTTCAACTCGCTTGGCGATCCCGATGCGGAAGCGTTGCGGGCGGCTCGGCTCATCGAAAGCGTGGTCGGCAATGGGTGGGCGACAGACGCGGCCGGCAGATTCAGCTATGTTACTCCCAGCACGCTATCGCTTCTCGGCACGACGCTGGAGGAGTTCAACACTTCGTCAGAAGATGGCTCCGCGGGTTGGAAGCGGCTAATCCATCCAGACGACTATGACCGAGCCGTGGCCGAGTGGCGTCGCTGCCTGCAGACAGGTGAGCACTACAATGTGGAGCACCGCATTTTGCGCGCGAGCGGTGCTTACGGTTGGAGTCGAAGCTCCGGACAGCCGCTGTGCGATAGCGAAGGTAACGCCGTTGCATGGTATGGCACACTGATTGAAGGCGATGCGCCGTCCGCAGCCACAGAGCGATTCGCCGATGTGATCAGTGCGGCACTTGAGAAGGGAGCCGCCTCCGACGCTCTCCATTCTTTGAGTCTGGTCCATCCGGATGACCGGACAGCGGCGGCGCACGCAGTCGCCCGCGCCTTCTGGACGGGTGTCCCCCAAGTAACGAGGCACAGGCAACTGCAGGCCGACGGAAGTTATCGCTGGAACGAGACCCGATCGGAGCCCGGCTACAGTGTCAGTGTGGACATTGATGATCTGGTGACAGACGGGGAGCCGCTTTCCGGGGCGGACCTGGATCTCTTGGTTGAAAACAATGCCGGGCCAATTCGATCGGCGAAAATCGTTGAAAGCATATTCGGGAACGGATGGGCGTTCGATGCGGCGGGTAGATGGATCTACCTGCATCCGTTCGCGCTGAGCTCCCTCGGGGTGACGCTGGAGGATCTGAACGCTCCATTGAACGAGGGGTACACCGCCTGGAAGCGTTTGCTTCATCCAGACGACTATGAGCAGATCGCGGTTACCTGGCGCCATTGTCTGAGGACCGGCGATCATTTCAATGTCGAGTTTCGCTTTCGGCGCGCAAACGGCACCTATGTATGGGCCCGAACCGCCGCGCGGCCCGCGCGCGACAGCCAGGGTCGTATCACGGGATGGTACGGAATCGCGCTCGACAACGATGTCTACAAGAAAACCGTGGCGGAGCTGCGCGGTCGGGAGCGGGAACTTTCTCAGCTCGTCGACATGGTCCCAGTCCAGATCAGACGGCTGACGCCTGAAGGCGAGCCGACCTTCTTCAACAGACGTTTGCTTGACTTCTTCGGTCTCGACGGTGTGGCGGATCTGGACAAGCCGGGGATGAGCCGGCAGGCGGCGGCCATACAGTCCCTCGTCTATCCCGAAGATGCGGCACGCCTCCTGGAGACCGTCCGCACGGCGCAGTCGATACTTCATGGAGTATGGTTCGCCGGTAGCCAGAGAGTGGCGGACGGTCTCCAGG
>NZ_RZRW01000052.1:0-17771 GCF_003998745.1 Mesorhizobium sp. M7A.F.Ca.US.014.04.1.1
ACACCCGCCGCTCTACACGGCCGGCACCAGCGCCCGTGGCGAGGATCTGATCGACGCCAGCCGTTTCCCGGTTTTCGCGGCAGGACGCGGCGGCGAATACACCTATCATGGGCCGGGCCAGCGGGTCGCTTACGTCATGCTCGACCTGAAGCGGCGGCGCGAGGATGTCCGCGCCTTCGTCGCGGCGCTCGAACAGTGGATCATCGGCACGCTTGCCGCTTTCAATGTGCGGGGCGAGCGCCGCGAGGACCGGGTCGGCGTCTGGGTCGTGCGGCCGGATCGCCCTGCTCTGCCGGACGGCTCGCCGGCGGAGGACAAGATCGCGGCCATAGGCATCCGGCTGCGGCGCTGGGTGAGTTTTCACGGCATCGCCATCAATGTCGAGCCCGATCTCGACCATTTCAGCGGCATCGTGCCTTGCGGCGTGCAGGACCACGGCGTCACCAGCCTCGTCGACCTAGGCCTTCCCCTGACCATGGCCGATCTTGACTTGGCGTTGAACTCCGCCTTCGAGGATGTGTTCGGTCCCGCCACGGCGTTGCCTGTCGAAGCCGAGCGCAAAGCCGGCTGATCTTCCGGATCCGGTACGGCTCAAATCAGTTGGGCAGAGGCCCACAACACGCCATAGCCATGGATGGCGAACACCGCCAGCAACGCCGCCGCCATGGCCAGCCGGTCGATGGTACGGATCGGCTTCAGCTCGTGACGCGGCTTCACCCCACTGCTCATCGTCAGCAGGCTGAGGAGCGAAAACACCGCTCCCGTCGCGAGCAGGAAGGTGGCGGAAAAGCCGGCCTGCCAACCCACGGCCAGGAAAGCCGAGAGCAGGAAGAAGGAAGCCAGCGCCAGCGCGACCGGTCCCGGACAGATCTGGCGCAGCACCTGGCCGCCGTCGAACTTCCACACCGGCACCAGATTGGCGATGTTGAACAGTGCGGCGAAGCCCGCCAGGGTCGCCAGCAGGGCCGCCGCCAGCCGGTGACCTTCCGCGCCGGCAAAGGTGCTTGCGGCGATGGCGATCGGCACCAGGAAGGCCGAAAAGCCGGCGCCCATCAATGCCACGAAAGCCACTTCGAAACGGCTGTCATAGGGCCGCCCGCCAATGGCAATGCCGCCGAGCAGCGGAATGAAGATCATCCGTGCACGGTTGTGGCCCATCAGCCGGAACGCTGCCATATGGCCAAGCTCATGCAGGGCGACCACCGATGTGAGGATCGCGGCCAGTGCCAGACCGCCGAAGTGAAGGCCGAAGAATGGCCACAGGATCAGCGCCGAAAGCCCGGCAAAGCCGACCTGGCTGAGCGGATGCTCGAACCAGCCGCCCTTGCGATACTTTCCGGTCCGCGCCCAGCGCTGCAGCTTGGAGAGTTCGCGGCGCAGGGCGAAATAGCGGAACACCAGGAAGGCAACGCCACGATAGCGATCGGTCTGGCTGAGCGTCACCCGCGTGCTGTTGCCTTCCGAAACGAGTTCGGCGGTTTCGCGAAAATCCTTCCAGAACGAAGCGTCGAGTGCCGTATCCTCGATGACACGCATCGAGAAGCGGCTGCCTTCGACGACGTCTTCAAACCGCGACTTGCGTTCGATCGGCTTGCCGTCGCGACCTTCCCAGGACAGCGTGATGCGGGCCACGCCCTCGCCGTCCGGGGCCTCGGCGGACAGGATCTCACCGGACCAGCCGGCATCGCTGCCGAGCGGCCACAGCGCCTGCCAGAGGCGCTGCCGATCCATCGCCACCAGACGGGTCAGCCGGACCGTGCGCAAACCAAGCGGCACCGTCATCAACAGAAAGATCAGCCCGAGATTGCTGGCCACCAGAATGGCCGTGACGATGGGCGACACCTGGACGTTGCTCCCTGTCTTGCCGGGGCACTCTAACGTCGCTGCGGCAAGAAAAGCTTAACGGCGGAGCGGTCTTCGACCGCATGGGACCCACGGCGGCGAACGCCGCCAAATCACATGGCTCCAATCCAGATCGCCATGGAGACGAGAAAGGTGCTCATGCAAACCAGTGAGATGACATCCTGAACCAGATCGGTCATAACTCTCTCCTGTTGTTGATATGTTCGTATTTTGTTCTAATTTTGTTTCAAAGTCAACGGACACAATCCGGCCGTGTCCGAATTTCCGGGCGATCAAATCGGCAGGGTTAAGAAAAGGTTGACGGGCGAACGACGGTTGCCCAGCGCCGACCAGGGCACGACGAGACTGGGGTCAGGCCGAGCCGAGAATGGTGGATTTCGAGAACCGGAGCGGAGCGTACTTTTGGGTACGTGAGCACCGTTCTACCGCGACGGGGTAGAACGGGAAGCGCAGGAAGCCGCCTTTCGCAGGCCGGCCTCCCCCAGTATCGCCGTGCCCTAGAGCGGCACCACTTTACCGTCGGCCAACGTGACGCGACGGTCCATGCGCGATGCCAGCTCGTGATTGTGGGTGGCGATCAGCGCCGCGAGGCCCGATTGCTTGACCAGCGCCGCCAGCGCCTCGAACACATAGGACGCGGTGACCGGGTCGAGATTGCCGGTCGGCTCGTCCGCCAGCAGTACCAGCGGCGCATTGGCGACCGCACGCGCAATGGCGACGCGCTGCTGTTCGCCGCCGGAGAGCTCGGACGGCCGGTGCGCCGCGCGTTTGCCGATCTGCATGTAATCGAGCAGCTGCGCCGCGCGCTCGGCCGCGTCCTTGCGGCTGAGCCCCTTGATGAGCTGCGGCATCATTATGTTTTCCAGCGCCGAGAATTCCGGCAGCAGGTGATGGAACTGGTAGACGAAGCCGACATCGTTGCGGCGGATCGCCGTGCGCTCGTCGTCGGACAGCCGCCCGCAGGCGCGGCCGGCCAGGATGACGTCGCCGGCGTCGGGACGCTCCAGCAGGCCGGCGGTGTGCAGCAGCGTCGACTTGCCGGTGCCAGACGGCGCCACCAGCGCCACCATCTCGCCGCGCTTCAGCGAGAAGTCCGCACCATTGAGAATGGTGAGTTTTCGCGGTCCCTGGACGTAGTGCCGCTCGACGCTCTTCAGCTCGATAATGACCTCGGCCACTATTCGTACCTCAAGGCTTCGACCGGATCGAGACGCGCGGCGCGCCATGCCGGAAACACCGTTGCCAGGAAGGACAGGCCGAGCGCCATCAGGACGACATAGGTCGTCTCGCGCGGATCCATCTTCGCCGGCAACTGGCTGAGGAAATAGAGTTCAGGATTGAACAGCACCTTACCGGTCATCCACGAGAAGAACTGGCGGATCGATTCGATGTTGGTGCAGATCAGTACGCCGAGCAGCACACCGGCAAGCGTGCCGGTCACGCCGATCGCCGCACCCGTCATCAGGAAGATGCGCAGGATGGCGCCGCGCGACGCCCCCATGGTGCGCAGGATGGCGATGTCGTGGCCCTTGTCCTTCACCAGCATGATCAGGCCGGAGATGATGTTCAGCGCCGCCACCAGCACGATCAGCGTCAGGATCATGAACATGACGTTGCGTTCGACCTGCAGCGCGGAGAAGAAGGTCTCGTTGCGCTGGCGCCAATCGACCATGTCGATCGGCCGCTGCGCCGCCGCCTCCACTTTCGGTTTCAGCGCATCGACATCGTCTGGATTGTCGACATAAATCTCGATCGTTTGCGCCCGCCCGTCCATGTTGAAATAAAGCTGCGCTTCGGAAAACGGCATGTAGACGATGGACGTGTCATATTCGGACATGCCGACTTCGAAGATCGCCGCGATCTTGTAGCCCTTCATGCGCGGCGTGGTGCCGATCGGCGTCACGTCGCCGTCGGGCGAAATCAAGGTGATGGTATCGCCAAGCGTCAGGCCGAGATTCTCAGCCATGCGCTTGCCGATGGCAACGCCCTCGCCAGAATCGAAATCGGCGATCGAACCCTGCTTGATGTTGCTGGCAACGATGGCGATCTTGCTCAGATCCTCGCCGCGTATGCCGCGAACCAGCGCTCCGGTTCCGCCGCCGACATTGCCTTGCGCAAGCACCTGGCCATCGATCAGCGGGATGGCGTATTTAACGCCTGCTACACCGTTGATGCGGCTGGCGACCTGCGCATAGTCCTCCAGCGGCGAATCGAGCGGCTGCACGATCAGGTGGCCGTTGACGCCGAGGATGCGCGTCAAAAGCTCTGCCCTGAAACCGTTCATCACCGCCATGACCACAATCAGCGTGGCGACGCCCAGCATGATGCCCAGAAACGAGATCGAGGCGATCACCGAGATCACCGTCTCCTTGCGCCGCGAACGCAGATAGCGCCAGGCGACCATGCGCTCGAAGATGGAAAAGGGTCCGGCGCCGACCGATCTTGCCGCCACCGCCTCGCTCATGCGGCGACACCGAAGCGCTTCTTCGCATCCGCGATCGGCAGCGTCTCGCGCTCACCGGTCTTGCGGTTCTTGATCTCGATCTCGCGGGCGGCGACACCGCGCGGTCCGACGATCACTTGCCAGGGAAGACCTATCAGGTCGGCGGTGGCGAACTTGCCGCCGGGCCGCTGGTCGGTGTCGTCGTAGAGCACGTCCTTGCCGGCGGCGACGAAAGCGGCATGCAGTTCGTCGCAGACGCCGTCGCACTCGGCGTCGCCCGCCTTCATGTTGATCAGTCCGATGTCGAACGGCGCCACCGCGTCCGGCCAGATGATGCCGTTGTCGTCATGGCTGGCTTCGATGATCGCCGCGACCAGCCGCGACGGACCGATGCCGTAGGAGCCGCCGGAGACGAAATGATCCTTGCCGTCGGGTCCGGTCACCTTGGCGCCCATGGGCTTGGAATATTTGTCGCCGAAATGGAAGATGTGGCCGACCTCGATGCCGCGCGCCGAAACCTTGTCGCTCTCGCCGATCTTCTCCCACGCCGCCTCGTCATGCATCTCGTCGGTGGCGGCGTAGGGCGTCGTCCATGTTTTGACGATGTCGGCGATCTCGGTGTCGTTGGCAAAATCGGTGTTGGCGCCGGGCACATCGAGCGCAAGATAGTCGCGGTGGCAGTAGACCTGGCTCTCGCCGGTGTCGGCCAGGATGATGAATTCATGGCTGAGATCGCCGCCGATCGGCCCGGTGTCGGCCCGCATCGGTATAGCCTGCAGCCCCATGCGCGTAAAAGTCCGGAGATAGGACACGAACATCCTGTTGTAGGCCGCCTTGGCGCCTTCGAAGTCGAGGTCGAAGGAATAGGCGTCCTTCATCAGGAACTCGCGCGACCGCATGACGCCGAAGCGCGGCCGCACTTCGTCGCGGAACTTCCACTGGATGTGGTAGAGATTGAGCGGCAGGTCCTTGTAGGACTTCACATAGGCGCGGACGATCTCGGTGACCACTTCCTCATTGGTGGGGCCGTAGAGCATGTCGCGGTCCTGCCGGTCCTTGATGCGCAGCATCTCCTTGCCGTAGTCGTCATAGCGGCCGCTTTCGCGCCACAGATCGGCCGACTGGATGGTCGGCATCAGGATTTCCAGCGCACCGGCGCGATCCTGCTCCTCGCGGATGATGCGGCATACCTTGTCCAGCACCCGCTTGCCGAGCGGCAGCCACGAGAAACTGCCCTGCCCCTGCTGGCGGATCATGCCGGCGCGCAGCATCAGCCGGTGCGAGACGATCTCGGCCTCGCGCGGATTTTCTTTGAGGATCGGCAGGAAATAGCGCGACAAACGCATGGGCAGGTCCGTGAGTGAGGAGGGTCGCGTCAGAATCGGCGCGACTTTGGCTTGCTTGACCCGGCTTCATAGCCATTTCAAGGCGGAATGGGAACCCGGACGCTTCGGCCCGAAAAGCGGAATCGATTTCCAAAAAACATGGGTAGCCGGGATCAGAAGCGTCGCACCGCCGTTCGCCCGTCCAGAAGACCCATGGCGCTGCAAGGCCTCCCGGTCACTGTGCGCGTCTTGGTGATCGTTCGCCAAGCAACGCCTGCCACACTATTGTGCAGTGCAGCACGAGAATGCCCGTTTCAAGGCAAAATTCTTCGTGACATTTTCATTCGCCTTAGGCTAATGTACCTCGATAACCGAGAGGGCAGAAAAAAATCTGCTCTCCTACGCGGTCAAAGTCTTGGGAGGATGCGATCTAGGCGCGGTTACTCGCTGCCGCCGGAAACCGGAAACAGATCGGACGCGTTTAAATTGCAAGGCCTCGTGCCTTGCATTTTTTTTGTGCAATCATCTGCTTAGCGCAACGCGTTGCCAAACCACCTTACCCAGCGTCAGCGCTCGTCAGGCCGCAAAACGGCACGACGTTCCCCGCCGAAACCCGCCCGGTCCGACATATGAAAACGCCGTCGCTGGACAGTCTATTTAGCCGGCGTCTGGCTGAATTCCGGCACGATGTGCGGGATGTCGTTGAGGCTGTATCCCAGCCCATGCGTCAGGCCATAGAAAATGCCCATCAGGATCGCGGTGGCGATGGTGGTGCGGATCACGGCGCGTAGCATGTGAGGCCCACGCGGCGCGCTCGGAACCGTGCCGAGCGTCACGTCGTGATCGTCGTCCTGCGTCCTCACGCTGAACGGCAGCACGGCGAACAGCACCACCCACCAGGTCGCGAAAAACAGGGCGGTGAACGAAACCCAGCTCATGATTGCTCCAGTTCGATCAGCGTGCCGAAGAAATCCTTCGGATGCAGGAACAGCACCGGCTTGCCGTGCGCGCCGATCTTCGGATTGCCGTCGCCCAGCACGCGGGCGCCGGCGGCCTTGAGCTGATCGCGCGCGGCCAGGATGTCGTCGACCTCATAGCAAAGGTGATGCATGCCGCCGGAGGGGTTCTTCTCCAGGAAGGCGGCGATCGGCGATCCCTCGCCCAAAGGCTCCAGAAGTTCGACCTTGGTGTTGCCGACATTGACGAACACCACCGTCACCCCGTGCTCCGGCAGTGCCTGCGGCGCCGTAACCTCCGCGCCGAGCGTGTTGCGGTAGGCCGCTACGGCAGCAGCCAGATCCGGCACGGCAAGCGCGACATGGTTCAGACGTCCGAGCATAGGTTTTCCTCAGGGCAGTATGGCAATAGGGCAGTATGGCAATAGGGGAAAAGCTGACCTGCCTCGTATCGAAATCCCTACTGCCCTACTCCCTTACTGCCCCACTCCCCTCAGCGAGTGACGAACACCGTCACCAGCGGCTTCTTGCCCCAGGCTTCGTTGGCGGCGCCGCGCACGGCGCGCCGCACTGCTTCCTGCACCAGGTCGAGGTCTTTTCGGCGCTGACGGGGGATCGAGTCCACCGCGCCGATTGCCGCATCGATCATCAGATCTTCCAGCGACTCGCCACGGCCATCGGCCTCGGCGACGCCGATGGCGACCAGATCGGGGTCGCCGGCAAGCTCATATTTGTCGTCCAGCACGACATTGACCGCCACGTGGCCGGCAAAGGACAATTTGCGCCGGTCGCGGATGCCCATCGCCTGATCGGTGCCGATCAGTCTGCCATCCTTGTAGATACGGCCGAACGGCACCTGATCCATGATGGTGGCTGGGCCGGGAGCAAGCCTGAGCATGTCGCCGTCGCGCACCTGCGCCACCTGGCCGATGCCCGATGTCGACATCAGCGAGCCCTGCGCCACCAGATGTGCCGCCTCGCCATGCACGGGAACGCCGATCTGCGGGCGCACCCATTCATACATCTTGCGCAATTCGCTGCGCCGCGGATGGCCGGAGACATGCACCAGCGCATCGCCGTCCTCGATGATCTTGACGCCGAGGTCGATGAGACGGTTCTTGATCTCGAGGATCGCCTTCTCGTTGCCGGGAATCGTACGCGAGGAAAACACCACCGTGTCGCCTGCCGTCAGCGACACCGACTTCATCTCTTCGCGCGACAGCTTGGCCAGTGCGGCCAGCGGCTCGCCCTGGCTGCCGGTGCAGATGATGACCAGGTTTTCGCGCGGGATGAAACCAAAATCCTCCTCGGCGATGAACTCCGGCAGACCGTCCATGTAGCCGAGTTCTCCGGCCACATCGATGACCCGCTTCAGCGAACGGCCAAGCACCAGGCACTGGCGTCCGGCATCGCGCGCCGCTTTGGCGATCGAGACGATACGTCCGACATTGGAGGAGAACGTGGTGACGGCGACACGGCCCTTGGCAGCCTGGATGACGCCCTTGAGGCCCTCGCCCACAGCCACTTCCGAAGGCGACTCGCCTTCGCGCAGCGCATTGGTCGAATCGCAGATCAGCGCCAGAACGCCCTTGTCGCCATAGGCGCGGAAACGCGCCTCGTCGGTCTTCGGCCCGATCGTCGGCTCCGGATCGATCTTCCAGTCACCGGTATGGATGACGGTGCCTGCCGGCGAGGTGATCGCCAGCGACATCGGCTCGGGAATCGAGTGCGCGACCGGAATGGCTTCGATCTCGAAGGGGCCGACGGTGAATTTCTCGCCCGCCCGGTAGATCGTGACCGGTATTTTCGGTGCGCCCTGCTCGCCTTGCCGCTTGGCTTCCAGCAGGCCGGCGCTGAACGGCGTCATCCAGACCGGCGCCTTCAGCTTCGGCCATGTGTCGAGCAGCGCGCCGTAATGGTCTTCATGCGCATGCGTGATGATGATGCCGCGCAGATTGGCGAGGTTCTCCTCGATGAAGCGTGTGTCGGGCAGCACCAGGTCGACGCCCGGCAGGCTGGCATCGGGGAAGGTCACTCCGACATCGATGACGATCCATTCGCGCGCGCTGGGCGGCCCGTAGCCGTAAAGAGCGAAGTTCATGCCGATCTCGCCGACGCCGCCGAGCGGCACGAAGACGAGTTCGGCGTTTTCCGCTTTCGCCATGATTTTTCCCTTCCTGGCCCTCAGGCCAAGCTCAAAAGCAATTCCGGGAAAAGTGTGTAACGGTTTTCCCACCGGAGTTGCGCAAAAACAAACAGTTAGAACCGTTCATGAACGGCCCTATGCCCTGGCCGAAGCGACCGCGCCGAAATGCACATCGCCGGCGGCGATCGTCCGAACCGAACCTTCATCGTCGCGGATCACGAAACGGCAGTCCTCGTCAATGGTCTCAAACACCCCGCGCACCACATTACCGTCAATTCTGACGGCAACCTCGCCGCCGAGCCCCGCGGCACGATCAAGCCACCGTCGCCTGACGGCGGCAAGTCCGCGCCCCTCATCCCACAATCGGGCATTCTCGCTCCAGGCATCCGACAGCGCCAGGAACAGTGTTTCCGCATCGCATGCCGCGCCCAGCGCGCGCAAGGAAGTTGCGGGATACGGCAAATCCTCAGGGTATGCCACCACATTGACGCCGATGCCGACCGCCACTCCGAAACGGCCGCCCTCGAGGATTGCCGATTCCAGCAGGATGCCGGCCAGCTTGGCGCCGGAGGCAAGCACGTCGTTCGGCCATTTCAGCTCGAAACGGTTTTTTCCTTCGCTGCCACCGTCGAGGCCAATGGCGATCCGGCCCTTCGGCACCACGGCATCGAGTGCATCGGCCAGCGCCAGTCCTGCGACGAAGCCCAATGTCGCGGCAAGGCGAAGCTCTGCCTTGGTGATGACGAGCAGCGTCGCCGCCAGGTTGCCTTCCGGGGTCGCCCAGACGCGGCCGCGCCGGCCACGCCCGCTTTCCTGCTTCTTGGAAACGACCCACAATTTGCCGGCGTCGCCTGCCCTTGCGTGGTCCAGTGCCAGCGCATTGGTGGAGCCGACGCTCTCATGCGCCTCGAGCCGGAACCCTTCCGACGCCGAGGTTGGAGCCAGCCGAAATGCCATGCCGTCTAGAAAAACGTCTTGGCGGCGGCTTCGGCATAGGTGCCGATCGGCCCACCGATCAACACGTAGAACAGCACGAAGGCGCCGGAGACGCCGAGCACGACACGCAATTCCGTCGCCATCGGCACGAAGCCGCCGACCGGTTCGTCGAACCACATGATCTTGATGATGCGCAAATAGTAATAGGCGCCCACCACCGAGGCCAGCACGCCGATGATCGCCAGCGCGTAGAGATTGGCGTTGATGGCGGCGAGGAAGACGTACCATTTCCCCCAGAAGCCGGCGAGCGGTGGAATGCCGGCGAGTGAGAACATCAGGATGGTCAGGATCGTCGCCATGACCGGATTGGTCGACGACAGGCCGGCCAGGTCGCTGATCTGCTCGACATTGCCTTCCTTGCGCCGCATGGCGAGGATGAAGGCGAAGGTGCCGAGCGTCATCACCAGATAGATCAGCATGTAGATGGCAACGCCGCGCACGCCGGCCTGGCTGTTGGCGGCAAGGCCGACCAGCGCGTAACCCATATGGCCAATCGAGGAATAGGCCATCAGGCGCTTGATGTTGGTCTGCCCGATTGCGGCGAAGGAGCCGAGTGCCATCGAGGCGATCGAGATGAAGACGATGATCTGCTGCCAGTCGGCGGCGATTGGCTTGAACGCGCCCATGGTGACGCGCACGATCAGTGCCATCGCCGCCATTTTCGGCGCCGCCGCCAGGAAGGCCGTCACCGGAGTCGGCGCGCCCTCATAGACGTCAGGCGTCCACATGTGGAACGGCACCGCGGAAATCTTGAAGGCAAGGCCGGCCAGCACGAAGACGAGGCCGAAAACGAGGCCAAGCTGGCGCTCGCCGCTGCCGAGTGCCGTGGCGATTTCCTGGAAGCCGGTGTTGCCGGTGTAGCCGTAGACCAGGCTGATGCCATAGAGCAGCATGCCCGACGACAGCGCACCGAGAACGAAATATTTGAGGCCCGCTTCGGTCGAGCGCAGATTGTCGCGGTTGATCGCGCACAGCACATAGATCGCCAGCGACTGCAGCTCGAGGCCGAGATAGAGGCCGATCATGCTGTTGGCCGAGATCATCAGCATCATGCCGAGCGTGCACAGCAGGATCAGCACCGGATATTCGAACTTGTCGAAACGCTCCGCCTTGGCGAAGCGCATCGACATCACCAGCGTCACCGCCGAGCCAACCAGTGCCAGCACCTTCATGAAGCGGCCGAAGGAATCCTGGATGAAGGCATTGCCATAAGCGCTGCCCTGCCCGGTTCGGAAGATCAGCCAGGCGCCCGCGATCGCCAGCACGGCAACCGCAAGGCCGGTTACCGTGTTGGCCGTGTTGGCGCGCGAACAGGCTCCGACCATCAGCAGCGCCAGCGCGCCGACGGCAAGGATCAGCTCTGGCGTCGAGAGCGACAGGCTGGAGAGAAGGTCCGGCGTCATGGTTCGCAAAACCTCTGGTCAGTTCGCCGCCGCGGTCTGCGCGGTGCCGATGGATGCAGTGACATTGGTGACGAGCGACTTGACCGATTGGGCCGTCGCGTCGAAGACCGGGGCGGGATAGACGCCGAAGAAGATGACCAGCACGACCAGCGGGTAGATGATCACCTTCTCGCGCGGCGACAGGTCGAGCAGTCCCTTAAGGCTCTCCTTGGTCAGTGCGCCGAAGATCACCCGGCGGTAGAGCCAGAGCGCGTAGGCGGCCGACAGGATGACGCCGGTGGCGGCGAAGAACGCCACCCATGTGTTGACCCGGAACACGCCGAGCATGGTCAGGAACTCGCCGACGAAGCCGCTGGTACCGGGCAGGCCGACATTGGCCATGGTGAAGATCAGGAACACCGTGGCGTATTTCGGCATGTTGTTGACCAGCCCGCCATAGGCCGCGATCTCACGTGTGTGCATGCGGTCGTAGATGACGCCGACGCACAGGAACAGCGCGCCGGAGACGAGGCCGTGGCTGAGCATCTGGAAGATCGCGCCCTGCACGCCTTCCTGGTTCATGGCGAAGATGCCCATGGTGACGAAGCCCATATGAGCAACCGACGAATAGGCGATCAGCTTCTTCATGTCCTCCTGCATCAGCGCCACCAGCGAGGTGTAGATGATGGCGACGACGGACAGCGCGAAGACCAGCGGCGCGAACATTTCCGACGCCAGCGGGAACATCGGCAAGGAGAAGCGCAGGAAGCCGTACCCGCCCATTTTCAACAGGATGCCGGCCAGGATGACGGAGCCCGCCGTCGGCGCCTCGACGTGCGCGTCGGGCAGCCATGTGTGCACCGGCCACATCGGCATCTTCACCGCGAAGGAGGCGAAGAAGGCAAGCCATAGCCAGGTCTGCATGTTGGCCGGGAAGTTGTGGGTCAGCAGCGTCGGGATGTCGGTTGTTCCGGACTGGAAGAACATCGCCATGATGGCGAGCAGCATCAGCACCGAACCGGCGAGCGTGTAGAGGAAGAACTTGAACGAGGCGTAGACGCGCCGCTTGCCGCCCCAGACGCCGATGATGATGAACATCGGGATCAGGCCGGCTTCGAAGAAGACGTAGAACAGCACGATGTCCAGCGCGCAGAACACGCCGATCATCAGCGTTTCGAGCAGCAGGAAGGCAATCATGTAGGCCTTGACGCGCTTCTCGATCGATTCCCACGAGGCCAGGATGCAGAGCGGCATCAGGAAGGTCGTCAGGATGACGAACAGCATCGAGATGCCGTCGACGCCCATATGGTAGGAAATGCCGGAATCGAGCCAGGCGACCTTCTCGACGAACTGGAAGCCGGACTGCGAATTGTCGAATCCGGTCCAGATGAACAGCGAGATGATGAACGTGAAAGTCGTCGTCAACAGCGCGATGGCGCGGATGTTGCGGCGTGCATTTTCGCTGTCGTCATTGATGAACAGGATAAGCAGCACACCAACCAGCGGCAGGAAGGTGACCAGCGAGAGGATTGGCCAGGCGGTCATCAGAGCATCATCCAGGTGACGAGTGCGGCAACGCCGATCAGCATGGCGAAGGCGTAGTGGTAGAGATAGCCGGTCTGCAGCTTGACGACGCGGTTGGTGACATCGACGACACGCGCCGAGATACCGTCGGGGCCGAGGCCGTCGATGACGGTGCCGTCGCCGGTCTTCCACAGGAAATGGCCAAGGCGCTTGGCGGGCCGCACGAACAGGAAGTCGTAGAGCTCGTCGAAATACCACTTGTTGAGCAGGAAGGCGTAGAGCCCGCGATGCTGCGCGGCCAGGTTGACCGGCATTTCCGGCGAGCGGATGTAGAATTTCCAGGCCAGCGCGAAGCCGATCAGCATGGCGATGAAGGGCGACAGTTCGACCCACAGCGGCAATTCGTGGATGTCGTGCAGGATGTGATTGTCAGGCAATGTGAACAGCGATGCCTTCCAGAACTCGGCATAGCCCTCGCCGATGAAGGCGTTGTGGAAGATGACGCCGGCAAACAGCGCACCCGCAGCCAGGATGAACAGCGGCACCAGCATCACCGGCGGCGATTCATGGACATGGTGCATGACCTCATGGCTCGCCCGCGGCTTGCCGTGGAAGGTCATGAAGATCAGCCGCCAGGAGTAGAAGGAGGTGAAGCAGGCGGCGATGACCAAAAGCACGAAGGCCATGCCGGCAACCGAATTGTGGCCGGCAAAGGCGCTCTCGATGATGGCGTCCTTGGAGAAGAAGCCGGCGGTGCCGATGACCGTCACCGGAATGCCGACGCCGGTCAGCGCCAGCGTGCCGATCACCATCATCCAGTAGGTGGTCGGGATCAGTTTCCTGAGGCCGCCCATATTGCGCATGTCCTGCTCGTCGGACACGGCGTGGATGACCGAGCCCGAGCCGAGGAACAGCAGCGCCTTGAAGAAGGCATGCGTGAACAGGTGGAAGATCGCCGCGCCATAGGCGCCGACGCCGAGCGCCACGAACATGTAACCGAGCTGCGAGCAGGTCGAATAGGCGATGACGCGCTTGATGTCGTTCTGGACGAGACCGACGGTGGCCGCGAAGAAGGCCGTGAAGGCACCGATGAAGGTCACGACCGTCAGCGCCGAATGCGACAGTTCGAACAGCGGCGACAACCGCGCCAGCATGAACACGCCCGCCGTCACCATGGTGGCGGCATGGATCAGGGCCGAAACCGGCGTCGGGCCTTCCATGGCGTCCGGCAGCCAGGTGTGCAGCGGCACTTGCGCCGACTTGCCCATGGCGCCCATGAACAGGAGCAGGCAGACGATCGTCATGGCCGCCTGCTTGTCCAGCGCATGGCCAAGGAAAGTCAGCACCGCGGCACCCTGCGGTGCACCTTCGGCCGGGATGAACGTCGCCGCATTGGCGAAGATGGTGCCCAGATTGACCGAGCCGAACAGCACGAACACGCCGAAGATGCCGAGCGCGAAGCCGAAATCGCCGACGCGGTTGACGACAAAGGCCTTGATTGCCGCGGCATTGGCCGACGGCTTCTTGTACCAGAAGCCGATCAGCAGATAGGACGCCAGCCCCACCCCTTCCCAGCCGAAAAACATCTGCACGAGGTTGTCCGCCGTCACCAGCATCAGCATGGCGAAGGTGAACAGCGACAGATAAGCGAAGAAGCGCGGCCGGTTCGGATCGTGGTGCATGTAGCCGATCGAATAGATGTGGACCAGCGCCGACACGGTGTTGACCACCACCAGCATGACCACCGTCAGCGTGTCGATCCGCAGCGCCCAGGACGCTTCCAGCCCACCCGACTGTATCCAGCGCAGCACGGGCACGGTGAACACCTCGCCATGGCCGAAACCGACGGTGAAGAACGCGACCCACGACAGCACGGCCGCGATCACCAGGAAACCCGAGGTGATGTATTCGGACGCCTTGGCGCCGAGCGACGTGCCGAACAGGCCGACGATCAGGAAGCCGAGCAGGGGAAGGAAGACGATGGCCTGATACATGGTGGTTCCGTCAACCCTTCATCATGTTCACGTCTTCGACCGCGATCGAGCCGCGGTTGCGGAAGAAGACGACGAGAATGGCAAGTCCGATGGCGGCTTCGGCCGCCGCGACCGTCAGCACGAACAGCGCGAACACCTGGCCGACCAGATCGCCGAGTGCTGCCGAAAAGGCGACGAAGTTGATGTTGACCGCCAGCAGGATCAGCTCGACCGACATCAGGATGACGATGACGTTCTTGCGGTTCAGGAAGATGCCGAACACGCCGAGCGTGAACAGAACAGCCGATACGGTCAGATAATGTGCGATGCCGACAACCATCTCAGAGTCCCTCGCCTGTCTTGACCTTGCGGATTTCCATGCCGGTCGCCGGTGTGCGGCCGACCTGGGCTGCGATCGACTGCCGCTTGACGCCTGGCTTGTGGCGCAGCGTCAGCACGATGGCGCCGATCATGGCGACCAGCAGCACGAGGCCCGAAATCTGGAAGTAGTAGAGGTAGTCCGTATAGAGGATGTCGCCGAGCGCGGCGGTATTGGTCCGCGTGGCAAGATCCGGAATGGGCTTGGAGACCGTCGAAGCGAGCTGCGGCGCGAAGGTGTAGCCGCCGAGAACCACGATCAGCTCCGCCGCCAGGATCAGCCCGACCAGCGCGCCGATCGGCGCATATTGCAGGGCGCCGCTCTTCAGTTCGGCGAAATCGACGTCGAGCATCATGACGACGAACAGGAACAGAACCATCACCGCGCCGACATAGACGACGAGCAGGATCATCGCCAGGAACTCGGCGCCGGTCAGCATGAACAGGCCGGCGGCGTTGAAGAAGGTCAGGATCAGGAACAGCACCGAATGCACGGGGTTGCGCGACGAAATGACCATGAACGCCGATGCCACCGCGACAAAGGCGAAGAGGTAGAAAAAGGCCGCCTCTAGTCCACTCAACATTGGGGATCCCCCGGGTTCCTGTACAAACAGGACAACCGTCCTGTTTCGATGTTTGCCGCCTCAGGCCGCAAGTTTCGTTGTGTCCTTAGACGAGGCCCCTCGCCCCGTCCATGCGTCAAATATCAGCGGTAGGGCGAGTCCAGCGAGATGTTGCGCGCCAGCTCGCGCTCCCACCGGTCGCCATTCGCCAACAGTCTGTCCTTGTCGTAGTAGAGTTCCTCGCGCGTCTCCGTCGCGAACTCGAAATTCGGCCCCTCGACGATGGCGTCGACCGGGCAGGCTTCCTGGCAGAAGCCGCAATAGATGCACTTCACCATGTCGATGTCGTAGCGCACCGTGCGGCGCGTGCCGTCATTGCGGCGCGGGCCGGCCTCGATGGTGATGGCCTGCGCGGGGCAGATCGCCTCGCACAATTTGCAGGCGATGCAGCGTTCCTCGCCGTTCGGGTAACGGCGCAACGCATGCTCGCCGCGGAAGCGCGGGCTGGTTGGCCCCTTCTCGTGCGGATAGTTGATCGTCTCCTTCGGCGCGAAGAACTGGCGCATCGACAGGAAGAAGGCGCTGACGAAATCCTGCAGCAGCAGCGATTTGGCGGCTTGGGAAAGAGCGGACATCACGCAAACCCCGTGATCTTGAGGAAGGCCGCGGTGGCGACCACCATGAACAGCGAGATCGGCAGGAACACTTTCCAGCCAAGCCGCATCAATTGGTCGTAGCGGTAGCGCGGCACGAAGGCCTTCACCATGGAGATGCCGAAGAACACGAAGCAGACTTTCAGCACGAACCAGATGACGCCCGGCACCCAGGTGAACGGCGCGAAGTCGAACGGAGGCAGCCAGCCGCCGAGGAACAGGATGGTGGCCAGCGCGCACATCAGCACGATGGCGACATACTCGCCGAGGAAGAACAAAAGGAACGGGGTCGACGAATATTCGACCATGTGGCCGGCGACCAGTTCCGATTCGGCTTCGACCAGATCGAAGGGCGGGCGGTTCGTCTCGGCCAGCGCCGAGATGAAGAAGATGATGAACATCGGGAACAGCGCCAGCCAGTTCCAGTCGAGGAAGGTGTTGGGCAGGCCAAGCCGCGTACCAATTCCATCATGCTGCGACAGCACGATATCGGTGAGGTTGAGCGAGCCGGCGGTGAGCAGAACGGTGACGATGACGAAGCCGATCGAGACTTCGTAGGACACCATCTGCGCGGCCGAGCGCAGCGCGCCGAGGAACGGATATTTCGAGTTCGACGCCCAGCCGCCCATGATCACGCCGTAGACCTCGAGCGAGGAGATGGCGAAGACATAGAGGATGCCGACATTGACGTTGGCGATCGCCCAGCCGTGGCTGACCGGGATGACCGCCCAGGCCGAGATCGCCAGCACGGCCGACACCAGCGGCGCCAGCAGAAACACGCCCTTGTTGGCGCCGGACGGGATGACCGGCTCCTTGAAGACGAACTTCAACAGATCGGCGAAAGCCTGCAGCGTGCCCCAGGGGCCGACGACGTTCGGGCCACGGCGCAATTGCACCGCCGCCCAGATCTTGCGGTCGGCGTAGAGGATGTAGGCGACGAAGATCAAAAGAACGACGATCAGCACGACTGACTTCAACAGGATCAGCAGCGCCGGCAGCACGTAGAAGGAGAAGAAAGTGTCCATGCTTATTCCGCCGCCTGCTTGAAGCCGCTCTTGGCCAGTGCCGAGCATTCCGCCATCACGGCCGATGCCCGCGCGATCGGGTTGGTCAGGTAGAAATCCTTCACCGGCGAGGTGAAGGTGCCCTTGTTCAGCCGTCCGCCGAGCTTCGCCACCTCGGCGATATCCTCGGCATTGCCGGCCGCGACCTGGTCGATACGGGCCAGATGCGGGTATTCGCCATAAAGCTTGGCGCGCAGCTGCGGCAGCGAATCGAACGGCAGTTTCTTGCCCAGCACATCCGACAGCGCCCGCAGGATCGCCCAGTCCTCGCGCGCCTCGCCCGGCGCGAAGCCGGCGCGGTTGGTCTGCTGCACACGCCCTTCGGTGTTGACATAGGTGGCCGATTTTTCCGTGTAGGCGGCCGCCGGCAGGATGACATTGGCGCGGTGCGCGCCCTGGTCGCCATGCGTGCCGATATAGACGACGAAGGCGCCGCCGGTCTTGGCCATGTCGATCTCGTCGGCGCCGAGCAGGAACAAGAGCTCCATTTCGCCCAGCATGCCGG
>NZ_RZRW01000521.1:0-3950 GCF_003998745.1 Mesorhizobium sp. M7A.F.Ca.US.014.04.1.1
AGCGGGGCGCCGGCCGTGAACCTTTTCCGGCACATGAACGACAGATGAACACGCTGATCACGAAGCCTTCACGCAGCGTTCACTAGGTTGCACCTTAATAAGATGAAACCAAAATCCCATCTATCCGTTGTTAGGCGCAGGAGAACACGCACATGCTGATCTACATGCTCGCCACCGCAATGACCGTCGCCATGCTGATCGCCACCGTATTTGGGCTGCATCAGGAGGCACAACGCATCCGCGTCAAGGCAAACACCAAGCGCTTCGAAGGCTTCGGCCCGCGTAAGCCATATCGCCACTACTGATAAAGCCTGGACTTGCTGCCGCGCCGGCCAGCTGGCCGGCGTTGCCATGTCAAAACCTGGGTGCCGGACTTAGTCCGCACCCTCCGGACCGGCGTCAGACGCCGCAGCGGCATCGGCACCGCCCTCGACGGTTTCTTCGCTTTCTTCGTCCGCTTGCGGTTCAGAGATCCGCTCGACCGAAACCACCTTTTCGCCTTCAGCCGTGTTGAAGATGGTCACACCCTTGGTGGCGCGGCTGGCGAAACGAATGCCGTTGACCGGCACCCGGATGACGGTGCCGCCGTCCGACACCAGCATGATCTGGTCGTCATTGCCGACCGGGAAGGTCGCCACCAGCCTGCCAATCTCGGCCGCCTTCGACACGTCGGTGGCGCGGATGCCCTTGCCGCCGCGTCCGGTCAGCCGGAAATCATAGGACGACGAACGCTTGCCGTAGCCGAATTCGGTCACCGTCAGCACGTACTGTTCGTGCGCCTTGAGTTCTTCGTATCGGCTGTCGGAAAGCTCTGTCTCCTCGCCGATCTCCTCATTGGTCAGCGCGATCTCTTCCTCTTCTCCGGCCGTTTCCGTGGCAAGCCGCCGCTCCGCCGCCGCGCGCTTCAGGTAAGCGGCGCGTTCCGCCGGCGAAGCATCGACATGCTCGATCACCGACATCGAGATGATGCGGTCGGTCTCGGCCATGGTTATGCCTCGCACACCGACCGAATTGCGGCTCTGGAAGACGCGCACGTCGCCGACGGAGAAGCGTATGCACTGGCCGGAACTGGCGGTCAGCAGCACGTCGTCCTTGTCGGTGCAGGTTTCGACGCCGAGGATCTCGTCGCCTTCTTCCTCCAGCTTCATGGCGATCTTGCCGTTGCGGTTGACCTGGACGAAGTCGGATAGATCGTTGCGGCGCACGGTGCCGCGCGTGGTGGCGAACATCACGTAGAGTTCGCCCCAGCTGGCCTCGTCCTCGGGCAGTGGCATGATGGTGGTGATGCGCTCGCCCTGCTCCAGCGGCAGCATGTTGATCAGCGCCTTGCCGCGTGACTGCGGATTGCCGATCGGCAGCCGCCAGACCTTTTCCTTGTAGACGATGCCGCGCGAGGAGAAGAACAGCACCGGCGTATGGGTGTTGGCGACGAACAGCCGGGTGACGAAATCCTCTTCCTTGGTCGACATGCCGGAGCGGCCCTTGCCGCCGCGGCGCTGCGCCCGGTAGAGCGACAGAGGCACGCGCTTGATGTAGCCGGAATGGCTGACCGTCACGACCATGTCTTCGCGCTGGATCAGATCCTCGTCTTCCATGTCCGAACCGCCGTCGGTGAGTTCGGTGCGGCGCGGCGTGCCGAACTCGTCGCGCACGGCGGCAAGCTCGTCCTTGACGATCTGCTGGACGCGCGCGCGGGAAGACAAAATGTCCAGATAATCGATGATTTCGGCGCCGATCGTGTTCAACTCGTCGGCGATCTCGTCGCGGCCGAGCGCGGTCAGGCGCTGCAGGCGCAGCTCGAGGATGGCGCGCGCCTGCTCCTCGGACAGATTGTAGGTACCGTCCTCGTTGATCCGGTGGCGTGGGTCATCGATCAGGAGGATCAGAGATTCCACGTCGCCAGAGGGCCAGCGCCGCTCCATCAACTGCTCACGCGCCGTCTGCGGATCCGGCGCGGTGCGGATCAGCTTGATGACTTCGTCGATGTTGGCGACTGCGATAGCGAGACCGACCAGCACATGGGCGCGATCGCGCGCCTTGCGCAGCAGGAACTTCGTCCGCCTTGTGATCACCTCCTCGCGGAAGGCGACGAAAGCCTTCAGCATATCGGTCAGGTTCATCACTTCCGGCTTGCCGCCATTCAGCGCCACCATATTGGCGCCGAAAGAGGTCTGCAGCGGCGTGAAGCGGTAGAGCTGATTGAGGATGACGTCGGCAACGGCGTCGCGCTTCAGCTCGATGACGACCCGGTAGCCCTGGCGGTCGCTCTCGTCGCGGATATCGGAAATGCCCTCGATGCGCTTGTCGCGCACCAGTTCAGCCATCTTCTCGATCATCGACGACTTGTTCACCTGGTAGGGAACTTCGGTGATGATGATGGACTCGCGGTCGTTGCCGCGCTGTTCGATGTTGACGCGCCCGCGCATGACGATGGAGCCGCGGCCGGTCGAATAGGCGCTGTAGATGCCCGAACGGCCAAGCACGATGCCACCGGTCGGGAAATCCGGCCCCGGAATGATCTCCATAAGCGCCGGCAGGTCGATCGCCGGATTGTCGATGATGGCGATGGCGCCATTGCAGACTTCACCGAGATTGTGCGGCGGGATGTTGGTCGCCATGCCGACGGCGATGCCGCCCGAGCCATTGACCAGAAGGTTGGGAAAACGTGCCGGCAGAACCTTAGGTTCGCTGCCGGAAGCATCATACGTGTCCTGGAAATCGACGGTATCCTTGTCGATATCCTCCAGGAGCTCGTGCGCGACCTTGGTCAGCCGCGCTTCCGTGTAGCGCATCGCCGCAGGCGGATCGCCGTCGATGGAGCCGAAATTGCCCTGCCCGTCGATCAACGGAACGCGCAACGACCAGTCCTGCGCCATGCGCACCAAGGCGTCATAGATGGAAGCATCGCCATGCGGATGGTATTTACCCATCACGTCGGCGACAGGACGCGCCGACTTCACATATTTGCGGTTCCAATGGTAGCCGCTCTCATGGGCGGCGAAGAGAATGCGGCGATGCACCGGCTTCAGGCCGTCGCGCACGTCCGGCAGCGCACGGCTGACGATCACGCTCATGGCGTAATCGAGATAGGAGCGCTGCATCTCCTCGACGATGGATATCGGCTCGATGCCGGTGGGGCCGCCGTCGGCGCCGCGCGGTGTCTTCTGGTCGGTCAAATCGGATCACAATCTAATCAGGAATCACTTGGTGCTTATATAGGAAGCAAGCCCGAAACTCCAACCTTCACGGCACTTTTCCAGTGTCATTTTTGATGGTAATTTCAAATGGATACCGATGATTGCGACGATATGGCCAAGGCGGTTTTCACCGCCCTGACGCAAAAGCCTGCGTGTCTGCCTTTGCGGTGCACCGGGCCGATTCACCAAGCAGAAACGACCTATGCGCCACGGCGGCTGCGATACTGGCTTGGCGTCTGCCCCATGATCCGCCGAAAACGACGATTGAAGGTCGACAGATCGCTGAAGCCAGCGCCGAAAGCGATCGCGGAAACCGTATCGTCCGACATGCGTAGCCGCACCGCGGCCCTGTGCAATCGCGTCCTGAGCAGGAATTGGTAGGGGGTCATGCCCGCCACCTGCCGGAAGATGCGCAGGAAATGATACGGACTGGTCGCCGTCCCATCGGCAAGCGCTGAAAGGGAAACCGGCCCGTCTGCATCGAGTTCGATGCGCCGCACAGCTTCGGCAACCCGTTTTTGATCGCGGCGGCTCGGCGCGCGCCTGACATGCGTAGCGCCGGAGGCTGTAGCCACGGCAGCACCGGCCATGCGCAGGGAAAGTTCCTCGAACGCGTCGATGTCGGCCATCTCGCGAGCGGTTTCCGCCTCGGCCAGGAGTGGCGCCAGGACCGGCAAAGGCGGCAGGAGCGCCGCCTCGAAGGCCAGCTTCCTGGCGCCCGGCACGCCAGCCGCGATCCGTTCCATGTAGGAC
>NZ_RZRW01000522.1:0-3946 GCF_003998745.1 Mesorhizobium sp. M7A.F.Ca.US.014.04.1.1
ACAGGGAAAAGGCCATTTCGCCGGATGTTCTGCGGTGCACCGCGCCGATGCTTGCGGCCCATTCCGCCCATGTCGGCGGCGAGCGGTGATCGCGGGCCCATTCGATGCTGAGAAGCGGCAGATCGAGAATATCGGCGGGCTTGCCGACCGGGTGTTTCGCCAGCAGCGTCGGCGAGCAGGCCGGCACCACCCAGTCGGTGAACAGTTCGGTGTAGTGCTCGAAATCACGATATTTCGTGCCGTACGAAATACGGAAGTCAACTTGTTCGGCGCCCAGCCTTGGCTCCGTCTCGGCGCCCACCAGCCGCACGGTCGCGCCGGGGTGGTCGACCTGCCAATCCAGGAGCTGCGGGCCGATCCATTTGCTGGCCAACGACGGCAGGCAGGAGATGGTCAAAGTGTCCGCGGACCGGGCCTGTTCGATGAGATCCTGGGCGTCGCGAATGTGTTCGAAGCCGACGGCAACCGCTGCGTGGTAAACGCGGCCCAGCGCGGTGAGGGCGACACTCCTGCCGCGCCGTTCCAAAAGCCGCGCCTCCAGCGCGTCTTCGGCCTTGCGGATCTGCTGGCTGACCGCGCCGACGGAGACGCCGAGTTCGTTGGCGGCCGCCGTCACACTGCCACGCCTGCCGAAAGCCTCGAAGGCCTGTATCGCACGCAGTGGGGGCGTCTTCTTCACCTGGGCAACAATCCTGGGGTCAGCTTGATTTAGTTTTTCTAAAATAGAACACAGATGCAAGCCCTATGTCGTCCCAGGCCCGCAAGATATTCGTTTAGGCGTCACAAGCTCGGGAGGACGCCATGTTTCTTCGAAACTGCTGGTACGTTGCCGCATGGGACCATGAGGTCGCCGACAGGCTGGTGCCGACCCGGATACTTGGCGAGGACATTGTCCTCTACCGCCGGACCGATGGCGTGGTGGCGGCGCTCGAGGATGCCTGTCCCCACCGCAAGCTGCCGCTGTCCATGGGCCGCATCAAGGGCGACACTGTCGAATGCGGCTATCACGGGCTGACCTTCGACAGCACCGGAACCTGTACGCGCGTGCCCGGTGCTGAAAAGATACCGCATGTGGCATGCGTTCGTTCCTATCCGATCGCCGAACGTTACGGGCTGCTGTGGATATGGATGGGCGAAGCGGCAAAGGCCGACCCCGCGCTGATTTTCGCGGTCGACCACTGGGGCGATCCGGCATGGGGCGTCAATCGCGGCGAGTCCATGGCGCTCGATTGCAACTACCTCTACATGACCGACAACCTGCTCGACCCCTCGCATGTGTCTTGGGTCCACCAGTCCTCCTTCGGCGGCGTTCAGGCGATGGAGGATGCGCCACTCGAAACCACCGTAGGCGCGGACGGCGTGACCGTGTGGCGCTGGGTGGTCGATGCCGCGCCGGCGCCCTTCTATGCGCCTTTCCTCAAATTCTCAGGCAATTGCGACCGCAAGCAGCACTACGAAGTGCGCTACCCCTCCAACGCCATCATCAAGGCGATCTTCGTGCCGGCCCGCACCGGCGGCGAGGGCAAGCCGCTGCACGAGGACGTGTTCCTCATGGACAGCTACAACTTCATGACGCCGGTCGATGAGAACCAGACGAAATATTACTGGTTCCAGATGCGCAATTTCGCCCCCGACGATTTGGAGGTTTCCCGCCAGTTCGCCACCTCTGTGCGCGGCGCCTTCGACGAGGACCGCACCGTGCTCAATGCCGTGCACAAGGGCATGGCAAACAAGCGCACGCCCAATCTCGATCTGAAGATAGATGTCGGACCGCTGCGCTTTCGCCGGAACCTGGCCAAGCTGATCGCCAGCGAGAGCCAGCAATTGGCAGCTGCCGAATGAATGCATTCACCGCTCGCGACACCATCGCAAGAAGCGGATTTCGCGACCTGAAATTGGTCGCGAAGGTGCGCGAAAGCGCCCTCATCACTTCATTCCATCTCGAGCCGGTCGATCCACAGGACTGGCGCGACTTCCAGCCGGGCCAGTTCCTGGTGTTCCGGATTCCGGTAGCGCGGGAGGCCGCCGGCGAAAGGGGATATGTGCTGCGCAACTACAGTATCTCCTGTTCCCCAGACAGCGCTTCCTATCGGATCAGTGTGAAGCGTGAGGCAGCACCCGGGCCGGGGCTTCCCGATGGGATAAGCTCGTGCTTCCTGCATGACCGTATCGACGTCGGTGATGTGCTTCAGGCGGAAGGGCCGCGCGGCGATTTCGTGCTCGACAAGGCCAGCAACCGTCCAGTCGTGCTGCTCAGCGGCGGCGTCGGGCTGACGCCGATGGTGTCGATGCTGCATGCGTTGGCTTCGTTGCCGGACCGCCGTGCCGTCTTCATTCACGCCTGCGACAACGGCGATGTGCATGCCTTGCGCGATGAGGTGACCGACCTGGTCTCGACCCGTCCCGGCCTGACCGCACACTTCTGCTACCGGCTCCCGTCCGAGCGCGACAAGGCCGAGCAGCGCTTTCATAGCGAAGGCATGATTTCGCGGGACGTGCTGCAGCGTTTGCTGCCGATCGATGACTATGATTTCTACCTCTGTGGCCCGCCGCCGTTCATGCAGGCGATCTACGTCATGCTGCGCGAGCTTGGCGCGCCAAGGTATCGCATTGCCTACGAATTCTTCGGCCCGGCGACGGTGCTTGAGCCCGATGCAGTGCGAGTTCCCGCGGTTCCAGCGCAGCCGGCAAGGATCGAGCCGGCCGGGGAAGCGACAACCGTGGAATTTCGGAAGTCGGGCCTGACGGCCGTCTGGGATGGCTCGGCCGTATCGTTGCTCGACTTCGCCGAGAACCAAGGTCTGTTGCCGGAATTCAGCTGCCGGGCCGGCATCTGCGGCACATGCAAGTCGCGGCTGATCTCGGGCGACATCGCCTATTTCGAGGAACCGCTGGACGAGCTTGGAAGCAGCGAAGTGCTGTTGTGCTGCTCCAAGCCGCGCGGATCAGTCGTCCTCGATATTTGACAAGATTGCCGCGCGTGGGCGCGGGGAAACGGAAGTCGGGATTTGGAACAGTCGGTCAAACCAGCGTCGAGCCTGCCGCTCAATCCGCATATCGCCGCCTTGCCGCCCTACAATGCCGGCATGAACATCGCGATGGCGCGGGCGCTGAGTGGCCGCAACGATGTCGCCCGGCTGGCCAGCAACGAGAACCCGGATGGGTGTTCTCCCGCCGTCATGGCCGCATTGGCCTCCTCATCCTTCGAGCCATGGCGCTATGCCGATCCGGCCTGCACGGCGCTGCGGGCGGCGCTTGGCGAAAAACTGGCGATCGATCCTGGCATGATCGTTGCCGGCAATGGTTCCGAGGAGATGATCGCCGCCATCTCGCGCGCCGTCCTGGTGCCGGGCGCCTCGGTCGTCACCACGGTGCCGAGCTTCGGGCTGCATGAGAT
The DNA here is from genome assembly GCF_003998745.1 of Mesorhizobium sp. M7A.F.Ca.US.014.04.1.1. Lineage (NCBI taxonomy): Bacteria > Pseudomonadati > Pseudomonadota > Alphaproteobacteria > Hyphomicrobiales > Phyllobacteriaceae > Mesorhizobium > Mesorhizobium sp. M7A.F.Ca.US.014.04.1.1. The sequence goes on from NZ_RZRW01000522.1 coordinate 3,398, forward strand.
AGAGCCGCTGGCTGCCGGTGCCGATGTCGTCAAGATTGCGATGAAACCCGAGATGGGGTTCGATCTTGCCGCGCTCGAAGCGGCGATCGCCGTTGGGCCACGGATCGTTTTCATATCCTCGCCGTGGAATCCGGTCGGGCCGGGTCTCGACCACGCTGGCCTGCGACGGCTGATCGGCGCCGTGCGACCCGGCACGCTTCTTGTCCTGGACGAGGCCTATTTCGAATTCGCCGATCCCGGCGCGCCCGACGGCATCGAGGTCCTGCGCAACAGCAGCATCGACCATGTCGTGCTGCGCACATTTTCGAAGGCTTATGGCCTGGCGGGGCTGCGCGTTGGCTATGCCGTTTGTTCGGGCTTCGAACTGGCAAGAGTGATCGCGGCCGCCAAGACGCCGTTCAACGTCAATGCGGCAGCACAGGTCGCCGCTATTGCGGCACTGGCCGACGAAAGCTGGATGAAGGCGTCGGCGGGCCGCGTCAGAGCCGAGCGCGTGCGCACCGCCGCCGCACTTACGGGCCTTGGTTTCCGGGTTGCCCAGTCGCGGAC
>NZ_RZRW01000523.1:0-3940 GCF_003998745.1 Mesorhizobium sp. M7A.F.Ca.US.014.04.1.1
CGCGTCGTCACTGTCCAGCCTGGGCAGACGATGGGTTCGCTTTCGGCGCAGATGGTCGGCGTCGACCGTAAGCTCGACCTGTTCCGCGTCCTCAACGCGCTGTCGCCTGGTGCCGCGGTTTCGGCCGGCGACAAGGTCAAGATCGTCACGGACAAGTAGGCACCTGCGGACGCCTGCCGCCGTTCAGGCGGCAGTCGCCATGAACTCCGGATTCTGCTTCACCAACGCGACCTTCAGCTTTTCCATGGCGCGGGCCTCGATCTGGCGGACGCGTTCCTTGGAGATGCCGAGGGTTTCGCCGAGCGCTTCCAGCGTCGCGCCCTCGTCGTTAAGCCGGCGTTCCTCGATGATCCTCAACTCCCGTGCGTTGAGCGCGCGAAGCGCCTCCCTCAGCCAGAGCGAGCGGCGCGCGACATCGATCTTGTCGCCGACGATCTCGTCGGGCAGCGGATCGTCCGAGACCAGGAATTCCATGCGCTCGGTCGAACCCGCATCGTCGGCAACCGGCATGTTGAGTGAGGAGTCGGGAGCCGACAGCCGCGAATCCATCATCGCCACGTCGGCTTCGGAGACGCCGAGTGCTTCCGATACTTCGCGATAGAGCGTTGCGTTTGACAGTGGCTCGGCGCCATTCGCCAGCCGCGCGCGCAGGCGTCGCAGGTTGAAGAACAGCGCCTTCTGCGCCGAGCTGGTGCCGCCACGCACGATCGACCAGTTGCGCAGGATATAGTCCTGCATCGAGGCCCGGATCCACCATGTCGCATAGGTCGAGAACCGCACCTCGCGCTCCGGCTCGAAGCGGGCGGCGGCCTCGAGCAGTCCGACATGACCCTCCTGGACCAGGTCGCCGAGCGGCAGGCCGTAATGGCGGAATTTGGAGGCCATGGAAATGACCAGCCGCATATGCGCGACGGTGATGCTGTGCAGCGCGTTCTGGTCGTTGTCCTCTTTCCAGAGCAATGCAAGCCGATGCTCTTCGTCACGCTCGAGGTAGGGAGCCTTCATCGCCGCGCGGACCATGATCCGTCCTGCCGTGTCTTCCATCATGAGGCGCTCCCTGGGTGGTGCGGATGACTTTGCAAACTTGGCTGGCGCCTGGGTTGAAATGGCGGCGTCGTGCCCTAGAACAGCCAGAACTGCCATGCGCGGGAAAGGTTCCGCGACCGTGGCTGCGGGTATGTGTTGCCTGGCGGACTCCGGGGACTACCCGCGATAGCCGTGATGTCGGCTGGAAAGCGCCAGTTTGAGTATCTGATTTCAGAAACTGATTGTTTTTGGAATTCTGTTCCTTATTTTTTCGACTTGCATCTGTCAGTTTCCAGCGCTCACAATATGCCGGTCGGCCGGCCAAGGACGGGATCACAGAAAAATGAAATGGCTCAAGTCGCTCATCATCGCCGGAACGCTGCAGGCCTTGGCTGTCACCGCAGGCCATGCCGGCGCCAATCTCGACCAGATCAAGCAGGCCGGGGTCATCAAGGTCGGCACGGAAGGCACTTATGCGCCATTCACCTATCATGACACTTCGGGCGCACTGGTCGGCTTCGACGTCGAAATCGCCAAGGCGATCGCCGACAAGCTCGGCGTCAAGGTCGAATTCCTCGAAGGCAAGTGGGACGGGCTGATCGCCGGCCTCGACGCCAATCGCTATGACGCCGTCATCAACGAGGTCGGCATCACCGATGCCCGCAAGGCCAAGTACGACTTCTCCGATCCTTACATCGCCTCCAAGGCGGTGCTGATCGTGCGCGGCGACAACACAGACATCAAGACCTTTGCCGATCTCAAGGGCAAGAAGTCGGCGCAGTCGCTGACCTCGAATTTCGGCAAGCTGGCCGAAACGAACGGCGCCGAGCTGGTCGGCACCGATGGCTTCGACCAATCGATCCAGCTGCTTCTGACAGGCCGTGCCGACGCCACGATCAATGACAGCCTGTCGTTCCTCGACTTCAAGAAGCACAAGCCCGACGCCAATGTGAAGATCGCCGCGCAAGAGGAAAACGCCGACTATTCCGGCGTCATCGTGCGCAAGGGCGATCCGGAGCTGGTCGCGGCGATCAACAAGGCGCTGGCCGACATCAAGGCCGACGGCACCTATAAGAAAATCTCCGACACCTATTTCGGCCAGGACGTTTCGAAGTAATCTATGAGGCGGGCCGCTCCGCGGCCCACAGGACATATCGAGCGGCGAGTCGTCTTTGACGGTCCGCCGCTTTTGTCGTGATATGTCGCGCCTCGACGAAAGCCTCGACTTATTTGGAGGGTCTTACGTGCCGCACTGGCTGCAACTGATGCTGGAGTCGCTGCCTTCGCTGTTGTGGGCGGCGCTGATCTTCACCGTGCCGCTGACGCTGTTGTCCTTCGTCCTTGGGCTGACCGTTGGGTTGGGTGCGGCGCTTGCCCGGCTGTTTGGTCCGAAACCGCTGGTCGCGCTGGTGCGCTTCTATGTCTGGATCTTCCGCGGCACGCCGCTGCTGGTGCAGCTGTTCCTTATCTTCTACGGCCTGCCGTCGGTCGGTATCCTGCTCGACGCCTTCACGGCGGCGTTGATCGGCTTCACGCTCAACATCGGCGCCTACACGTCGGAAATCATCCGCGCGGCCATAGGGTCGGTGCCGAAGGGCCAGTGGGAAGCGGCCTATTCGATCGGCATGACCTGGAGCCAGGCGATGCGGCGCACCATCCTGCCGCAAGCCGGCCGGGTCGCGGTGCCGCCGCTTTCCAACACCTTTATCTCATTGGTCAAGGATACGTCGCTGGCCGCCGCCATCACCGTGCCGGAGATGTTCCAGGCGGCGCAGCGCATCGTCGCCACCACCTATGAGCCGCTGATCCTCTATGTCGAGGCGGCGATCCTCTATCTGGCGCTGAGTTCGGTGCTGTCGGCCTTGCAGACGCGGCTGGAGACCCGGCTCAACCGCTATGGCGGCTTCCTGGAGGCACGCTCATGATCGGCCTCAGCAACATCGAAAAGCGCTTTGGCGACAATCTCGTGTTGAAGGGCGTGACGGTCACCATTGCCGAAGGCAGCGTCACGGCGCTGGTCGGCCCGTCGGGCGGGGGAAAGAGCACCCTGCTGCGCTGTATCAACCTCCTGGAGATCCCGACCTCGGGCACGGTGCGCATCGGCGACGAGACGCTCGAATTCCATCCTGGTGGCAGGGTTCCGGCCAGGGATATCCAGCGCCTGCGGCTGCAGACCGGCATGGTGTTCCAGAACTTCCAGCTGTTTCCGCATCGCACCGCGATCGAGAACGTCATGGAAGGGCTGGTGACGGTGCTGAAATGGGCGCCTGAGAGGGCACGCGAGCGGGCGCTGGCTCTGCTGGAGAAGGTGGGGATGGCGCACAAGGCCGACGCCTGGCCGGCGACGCTGTCGGGCGGCCAGCAGCAGCGCGTGGCGATCGCCCGCGCCTTGGCGCCGTCGCCGAAAGTGCTGCTCTGCGACGAGCCGACCTCGGCACTCGACCCGGAACTGGCGCAAGAGGTGGTCGACGTGCTTGGCAAGCTCGCCAGTGAAGGCACGACCATGGTGATGGCGACGCATGATCTGCGCCTCGCCTCCAAGATCGCCAAGGAAGTGGTGTTCCTCGATGCCGGCGTCGTCGTCGAGAAGGGACCGGCCGCGGTGCTGTTCAACAATCCGGAGCAGCAACGGACGAAGCGGTTCATTGCGACGCTGAAGCAGGAGGCTGAGAAGGAAGGCGGCGGCGGGTAGGCGCGGCCTAGGGTCTGTAGAATTCGGGCGATGGCCCCGAAGGCGCGCCGGTTCCGGTATATCTTGCCGGATGCGCGAGCAGGCCGTCAGCCATCCTTCGGCATATCGGGCCTTGCCGCCAGCAGCCGCTGAAATTTCACCGTCAGATCTCCCTCGAAATCGCGGCTCTTCATTTGCAGGTTCAGATATGATGGCTGACGAGCGCCACGCCAAGTCCGATGA
>NZ_RZRW01000524.1:0-3933 GCF_003998745.1 Mesorhizobium sp. M7A.F.Ca.US.014.04.1.1
CGCCACTTCCGGTTCGCGCAATGCGGATGCGATGGCGACGGCGATTGTCGCTGCGGCGTTTTTTGCCGCGATGATCACGCAGACCTCGGATTTCGTCATCGACATGGATTTGCCTCTCGTACAGGTAATATCGATTTGCCCTCGCCCCGTACTCGTTCGATGCACTACAGAATTGCCATCAGCATCCAATTTACCCTCAGCGACTCGCCGGCCGCTCGAAGATGCGGCGGCTGATATCGGCGGACGCCGCCCAGCCTGCTTCGGCCAGATAGCGGACCGGCGCGCGGCCGCACAGTTCCCAAAGCACCGTTCGCCGCTGCGGCCACCGCAGCGACGGCAGCCACGGCGCGATGACCATGCTGAGCAGATCCTCATTGCCGATGCGCGGCAGGATCCTGGTCGCGCGCTGCGACAGCAGCGTGCCGGCACCGCCGAGTAGCACGTCGGCGGCGCGCAGGCCAAGCAGCAGCGTGTCGTCCAGACCTTGCGCGGTAGCGGCATCGAGCAAACGCTGCTGATCCGCCTCGTCGAGGCGGCCGGCGCTGGCGCCGATATCACAGACGTATCCGGCGCAGGGTTCCCGGTTGAAAAGTGCCTTGGCGACGCTGATGCAGGACAAAAGCAATGTATCGGCCACCGAGGTGAACGGCACCGTCGCACCGGCGATTTCGACCTGTCGCTTGCGCCGCAGGAACCCGTCCGCGTCGCGCGGGCTTGGCGAGCCGGGCTGCTGGAGGCGGTAGTGGAGATCGACGGTGGACGACCTCGGCCCGTCGTCCCGGGTCATGTGCTGTTCGCCGAGGAAGCGGACCCACCAGACGGAGCTCGACTTGCCTGATACCTCATAGCCGATCTTGCGAAGCGCATCACGCGCCCTGAAAAATCCGAGCGGCGAAACCAGGATGTCGACATCGCCCGAGGGCTTCATAAAATGGTCGTCGTAGAGAAGTTGCTGCTGGAACGGACCCTTCAGAAAAACGAAATCGATCTCGCTGGCGCGCAGCACGTCCTGGATCGCCATCGAATCCATGATGCAGGACGCGTTCATCGAAACCGTTTTCCTGCGGTAGGTGTCGAGCCATTGGAAAAGCTTAGTTGGCCTCTGAAGCGCGGGTGCGCGCGAAAGCGCCTTGAGGACAAAGACGGCGACCTTGTTCAGCCTGGCAATCTCGGCAATTTTTTCACCGTCAAGATGGCGCATCGAAACGTCGCCCGCGCCCGGGCCGGCGAAAAACAATCGCAGGCAAGCCTGCACATAGGCCACCTCGCCGGCACAGCCGGCGGCGCGCAATCGTTCGTATGAGCCATCCGGCAAGGCCATTTAGCGCACAGTCTCCCAAGAAAGCGTTTCGCGCCGACACTTATGCTGCAAGTGCGAAGCAAGCATCACCAAAAACCTCGATGCCGTAAAGCCTTTCCTTCTGCAGTGCGAATTTTTGCCACCAAAGCGTCTATCGAGGTGGCATCGGAAAGCAGTGAAAACCGCGGTTGAAATGTCCCTTGCCACGTCCGCTTAGGCAATCTCCGGACGATTTCTCAAATGGAAATTCTTTTCATTAGAGAGGCCTAAATATAGGCACAACGCAAACGGCTTATGCAAGCAAAATCAAATGCTTAAAGAATCAGCACAGGCGCGATCGTCGTGCACAAGGAATCGGCTAAAAAATGACAAGTTTTAGGCATGCCGCTCATGTGACGACGCCAGCAACCGTAATTGATTAACAGAAAGTAAAACAGTCTTGACTCATAAATGCTGCCGTGCAGCTATTGCATTGCAGCATAAAAGTGCTGACGGCACTCGACAGGCCGTTTCCAGTCCTAAATCGGAGAGTAAAATGGAACAGAATGTTGAAAAGCATGAATATGAAACGCCAAGCCTGACGGTCCATGGTTCGATTGAGACCATCACCCAGGGCGGCGGCGGCAGCACGGCGATCGACGCATCGTTCCCCGCGCATACGCCGATTGGCGACCTGACGTTCTCCTGAGACCTACAGCCGATTCCAGAGTGACATGTTGGGACTCTGGATTCAAAAGCAGACGTAAGAGGGGTCGGGGGGCCAGCCTCCCGATTTCTCCTGCGCCGCCTGGAGATGTCGCAGCGTTTTGTCAGCGAGGTTTGGGGATGAACGGGGAGCTATCCGACCGTGATCTGGGCGACCACGATAGCGTGTGCGCGACCAAGGATGCCGTGGCTTGCGAGTTCGGCGATGGCTTGGCGCTGCTCAATCTCAAATCCAATGTCTACTACAGCCTGAATGGCGTCGGCGCCTTCATCTGGGATTTAATCCAGGAACCCCGGTCGATCGGCGACATCCGCAGCGCCGTGCTTGCGCGCTACAATGTCGACCCGGTGCGCTGCCAGGCCGATGTCGACGCATTGCTGAAGGGCCTGGCCGATAATGGGCTTGCGAGACGGCATCATGAGGCACTTGTCTAAGCCGGTCCAGCACAAGTCCCTGGTTTCACGGGCCCTGGTTTCGCCGGCCTTGTCTTCGCGGGCCACGGCTTTACGGCAGGAACCGGCGAGAGAAACAAACGTCAAGCAGACGAAGCGCGGGGGAAGCCGGCGCGGGCTGGTCAGGATTTTCTCCCTGACTGGCTCGGAAATGATCTTCCTTGGCCATTGCCTGCTGGTGGTGGCGACAGTTCGGCTGGGGCTGACGCTGTTGTCCTACAATCGTGTACGCAGCCTGGTGACGCGCCTCGACGCGCGGCAGTGCGCCTCAATGGGCGAACTGCGGCGCGTCGCCTGGGGCGTTGCCGCCGCGGCCCGTTTCGTCCCTTACGCCACGTGCCTGACCCAGGCGCTCTCCGGCCAGTATATTCTCGCCCGCCAAGGCAATGAATCGACGGTACGCATCGGCATCGAACGTGGCACAGGCGAGCAGTTGAAAGCACATGCCTGGCTGGTCAGCGACAACCATATCGTGCTTGGCGGATCGATCGACGGCTTCGCCCATCTCGTCGACCACGGCAGCCGATGAGCGGCGTCGCCGGAATCCTGTTGCGCGGAGCAAACGCACCGGCGGTCGCGGCGGCCGACATTCAGCAAATGCTGGCGCGCATGCGCCATCGTGGTCCTGACGGCAGTTCTTGGTGGCTGGACACCAGCATCGCCCTTGGCCCCGCCTGCCTCAACACATCGGATGAAGTCGGTCCGGGCCCTTTGACGATGGCTGGGGGCCGGCTCGCCATCACCGCCGATTGCCGGCTGGACAACCGTGACGAGTTGCTGGCCAGGCTCGGTATCCGCGACCAGTCGGTAGCCGACGCGATCGTGCTGATGCGGGCCTACCTGCGCTGGGGCGAAGCCTGCCCGGAGCATCTGCAAGGCGATTTCGCCTTCGCCATCTGGGATGACGAGCGGCAATCGCTGTTTTGCGCGCGCGATCATTTTGGCGTCAAGCCGTTCTACTACCACGCGGCGGACCGGCGTTTTGCCTTTGCGTCGGAGATCGGTCCGATCCTGGGCGTCGAGGGTATCCGCGCACGTGTCAGCGAGCGCCAGATCTCCGGCTTCCTGGCCGGGCTTCCCGACGACCCGCAGTCGACCCCCTACAGCGATATATTCAGCCTGCCGGCCCGCCACAGCCTAACCGTCACCGCGCAACAAGTGATGCTGCGCCGATACTGGCAGATCGAGCCGTCGGCGCGGCCCTTGCGGTCGGATGCATCGGAGGAATTCGCCCATCTGTTCTCGCAATCGGTGCGCAACCGCATGCGAGGGACCTCGGCGGTCGGGGCAATGCTGAGCGGCGGCCTCGATTCCTCGTCTATCGCCTGTGTCGCCGGCCTGCAGAATGCCGCCGCGCGCAAGCCGAGGCTGCCAACCTTCTCGCTGATTTTCGAGAAGGGCTCGCCGATGGACGAGCGGCCCTTCATCGATGCCGTTCTCGACCAGCAGAAGGTCGACGCGACGCTGATCCCGGT
>NZ_RZRW01000525.1:0-3912 GCF_003998745.1 Mesorhizobium sp. M7A.F.Ca.US.014.04.1.1
GGGCCGAGCTTGCCTTCATGCAGATGATCGGCTCCGGCGCCACCGTGCCGCCGGAGCCGATCATCTTCATGAAGGCAAGCTCGGCCATTGTCGGGCCGGATGACGACGTGCTGATCCCCCGCGGCTCGGAGAAGACCGACTGGGAAGTCGAGCTGGCCGTGGTCATCGGCAAAACCGCCAAATATGTCAGCGAGGCCGATGCGCTCGACTATGTTGCCGGCTATAGCGTTGCCCACGACGTCTCCGAACGCGCCTTCCAGGCCGAGCGCCAGGGCCAGTGGACCAAGGGCAAGAGCTGCGACACCTTCGGCCCGACCGGCCCATGGCTGGTGACCAAAGACGAAGTGGCCGACCCGCAGAACCTCAAAATGTGGCTGACCGTCAACGGCAAGACGATGCAGAACGGCTCGACCAAGACCATGGTCTATGGCGACAAGTATCTGGTTTCCTATCTCAGCCAGATCATGTAGCTGCACCCCGGCGACATCATCTCCACCGGCACGCCGCCCGGCGTCGGGCTGGGCATGAAGCCGCCGGTGTTCTTGAAGGCCGGCGATGTGGTTGAACTGGGCATTGAAGGCCTGGGGCAGCAGAAGCAGACGTTCAAGGCGGACGTTTAGGCAGTACATTTCGGGGTCGGCGCTGCCCCCTCATCCGGCCGCTTCGCGGCCACCTTCTCCCCGCTGGGGAGAAGAGACTGGCGTCGGCGCTGACAATCTCCTCTCCCCTCGGGGAGAGGTCAGCCGAGCGAAGCGGAGGCTGGGTGAGGGGGCTGCGCCGGCGTATCTACTTCAGCACCTTCCCATCCGCACCAAACCGATACGTCTTCGCCGGATCCGGCGTCGCATACAGCGTGGCACCCGGCTCGGCATCGTAAACACCAAAAATCCGCACGGTGATCAGCCCGGCCTTCTCGCAGTCGAGATAGAGGTTGGTGTCGGCGCCGAGATGCTCGGCGTGCACCACCGTTCCCTTCCAGGAGCCGGATTTCGGATCGACGGTCAGATGTTCCGGCCGCACGCCGATGGTCCTGGCGGTTTCGCCGAGACGGGCGCCGTCGACGAAATTCATCTTCGGTGAGCCGATGAAGCCGGCGACGAACTCATTTGCCGGCGAATTGTAGAGCTCCATCGGGCCACCGATCTGCTCGATTTTCCCTGCGTTGAGCACCACGATCTTGTCGGCCAGGGTCATCGCCTCGACCTGGTCGTGGGTGACGTAGATCATCGTCGCCTTCAGCCGGCGGTGCAATTGCGCGATCTCGAGCCGCGTGTTGACACGCAGCGCGGCATCGAGGTTCGACAGCGGCTCGTCGAACAGAAACAGCTTCGGCTCGCGCACCACGGCGCGGCCGATGGCGACGCGCTGACGCTGGCCGCCGGAGAGTTCGGCCGGCCGCCTTTCGAGATAGGGCTCCAGCGACAGCATCGACGAGGCGATGCCGATGCGGCGCTCGATCTCCGGGGTCGGCGTGCCGGCCTGCTTGAGGCCGAGGCCCATATTGTTCTTCACCGTCAGATGCGGATAGAGCGCATAGGTCTGGAACACCATGGCGATGCCGCGCTTGGCCGGCGGCGTGGCCGAAACGTCCGCGCCATCGATGACGACGCGGCCCGAGGTCGAATCCTCCAGTCCGGCGATGACCCTGAGCAGGGTCGACTTGCCGCAGCCGGACGGCCCGACGAAAACGACGAACTCGCCGTCGTTCACTTCGAGGTTGATGCCCTTCAGCACCTCGACCGGCCCAAAGGCCTTCTTCACGTTCTCGATGTTCAGCGAGCCCACGGCTTCGTCCCTGTTCTAGAGTTTGACGGCGGCGCCACTGCGCACGCTCTCGTCGGCGGCAAGGCAGACGGCGAGCGATTTGACCGCGTCGTCCATATGTTTGGTGAGATCGAGATCCTCGCGGATTGCCTTCAGCACGAAGGCCTGTTCGAGGTCGCAGAGGTCCTGATGGCCGGGTTCGCCCTCCATCGACAACATCTCGTCTGGCTTGGCGAACTTGCCGTCCGCGCCGGTCGCCGCATTGTGCAGGCGGATGGTCGAGGTCTTGGTGTGGGTGTCGATGTCATCGGACTTCACACCTTCCTTCATGACGATCGACACGCAGCCATTGGGCGAGATGACGTCCTTCACGAAGAAGGCGGTTTCCGAAATCATCGGCCCCCAGCCGGCCTCATACCAGCCGACCGAACCGTCATCGAACAGCACCTGCAAGTGGCCGTAATTGTACATCGAGGGCGCGACCTCGTCGGTCAGCCGCACGCCCATGCCGCGCACTTCCACGGGCTTCGCATCGGTGATCTGCAGCATGACGTCGAGATAGTGCACGCCGCAATCGACGATCGGCGAGGTCGTCTGCATCAACTGCTTGTGCGTCTCCCAGGTATGGCCCGAGGATTGCTGGTTGAGGTTCATGCGGAAGACGTAGGGGCCGCCGAGCTTGCGCGCTTCGGCGATGAGCCTGATCCAGGACGGGTGATGGCGCAGGATGTAGCCGATCACCAGCTTCCTGCCGTTGGCCTTGGCCGCCGCGACGACGCGCCTGGCATCGGCCACCGTCGTTGCCAGCGGCTTTTCGACGAAGACGTGGCAACCGGCCTCGAACGCCTTCACCGCATAGTCGGCATGGCTGTCGGAATAGGTGGCGATGCAGGCGACATCGGGCTTTTCGTCACGCAATGCCTCGTCGAAGGAGCGCCTGATGCCGTAACCCGACAGCCCGTCCGGCAGCGGCACGTCGGAGCGATTGATCAGCGCCGCGATCTGGAAACCTGGATTGGTATGGTAGGCCAGCGCATGGCTGCGGCCCATATTGCCGAGGCCGGCGACGACGACACGCAGGGGTTGGGCCATTTCAATTCGCCTTTTCTTGACTGCGGGCTGCGAGAGCCACCATCACCTGTGGCTCACATTCATCTGCGACCCGCAGGGCTGCTTCTTCGCTGTCACACCGGGACAAAAGTCGAAAGCCATAGGCATCAACTCCGTCCTTGATCAGTGAAAGCCTCTGATCATCAGGCAAGGGATGCTCAAGGTTGAGCGCCTGCTCGAACGCTTTCGACTGCTCGTCTTCCATCTGGGAATTGACGCGCCAACGAATGTGACAATTGTATTCCTTCGGCCGGCGCTCCGGCCCAAGCCGTGCAAACCAGACAGCAGCGTTGATATAGAATTGCGGACCCCAGGAAGACTTCTGAAGGTTCAGCACACAGATCGTCTCCGGCCACTCTCGGTAGAAATTTTTGGCGCGAACGCCCCGGAATCCATAGTGGCTCGCTGTCTCGACGAGGGCCTGTACGATAGCTTCTTCCCCGCCGCTCACTTCACCGCTCCGGAAGTAATGCCGCGGATCAACTGCCGCGAGAAGATGACGTAGAGGATCAGCACCGGCATGATCGCCAGCGACAGCGCCGCCAGGATAGCGTTCCAGTTGGTGACGAACTGGCCGAGGAAGAGCTGCGCGCCGAGCGTCACCGTCTTGGTTTCTTCCGACGGCGCCAGGATCAGCGGGAACCACAGGTCATTCCAGATCGGGATCATGGTGAAGACGGCGACGGTTGCCATCGAGGGCCTGACCAGCGGCAGCACCAGGCGGAAGAAGATGGTGTATTCCGACAGGCCGTCGATGCGGCCGGCATTCTTCAGATCGTCGGACACCTGCTTCATGAACTCCGACAGGATGAACACGGCAAGCGGCAGGCCTTGCGCGGTGTAGACCAGGATCAGCGCCGTCAGCGTGTTGACCAGCCCGCTCGCCACCATCAATTGCAGGATGGCGACGGTGCCCAGCCGGATCGGGATCATGATGCCGAGCGCCAGATAGAGGCCCATCAGCGAGTTGCCGCGGAAGCGGTATTCCGACAGCGCGAACGCCGCCATGGCGCCGAACAGGAGCACGAGGAACAGGGA
>NZ_RZRW01000526.1:0-3903 GCF_003998745.1 Mesorhizobium sp. M7A.F.Ca.US.014.04.1.1
CCTTCAACACCCGCCGCTCGATCGGCATATGGCAAGCCAAGAACGGCCGCGCCGCCACCTGCTTTCCTGACGCCGATCTGGTCGCAGTGCTGAAATAGCTCCGAAATTAGCAGATTTTTCTCGATCGGCAGCCTCGATTGGCTGGCCTATGCGTCGACACCCCACCGGCCTTTCTGGCCCAATGAGCCGTCGTATAAATGCTCGTTGCCCGCCACGGGGCCGCCGGGTATGGTGTTGACCAACTGGACAAAAACCACGACGGTAAGTGGGCAGAGGGGCCGTCTCCAGGCCCCGAAAAAATTCCGCAACCCTGAGCCGGGAACTCAGGTCAACAAACAACAAAACAGGGAACAATCACAATGATGATGGAAAAGTTTGCTCTACGCTCTCGCTTCCTGCTCGCGGGTGCCGCCATGTCGGCGCTGCTTCTGGCCGGCGCGCCCGCCGGTGCGGTCACGCCCGCCGACACGCTGGTCGAAGGTTTCGCGATCGACGACATCATCTCCATGGATCCGGGCGAGGCGTTCGAGCTGTCGACCGCCGAGGTCACCGGCAACACCTATGATCTGCTTGTCCGTCTCGACCTCAGCGACACCTCCAAGGTCAAGGGCGACCTTGCCGAAAGCTGGACCGTCTCCGATGACGGCCTGACCTACACGTTCAAGCTCAAGCCCGGCCTGAAATTCGCTTCCGGCAATCCGATCACGGCGTCCGATGTCGCCTGGTCGTTCGAGCGCGTCATCAAGCTCGACAAGAGCCCGGCCTTCATCATCGGCCAGTTTGGCATCAGCGGTGACAACGTCACCGAAAAGGCCAAGGCTGTCGACGACGGCACCTTCCAGTTCACCGTCGACAAGGCCTATGCGCCGAGCTTCGTGCTGAACTGCCTGTCGGCAACGGTGGCTTCGGTGGTCGACGCCAAGCTGGTCAAGGAGCATGTCGCTTCGGTCACGCCGAGCGCCGACTACAAATGGGACAATGACTTCGGCAATGCCTGGCTGAAGACCGGCTATGCCGGCTCCGGCGTCTTCAAGCTGCGCGAATGGCGGGCCAACGAAGCCGTCGTTCTCGAGCGCAACGACAATTACTACGGCGAAAAAGCCAAGCTTGCCCGCGTCATTTATCGCAACATGAAGGAAAGCTCGGGCCAGCGCCTGGCGCTCGAGGCTGGCGACATCGACGTTGCCCGCAATCTCGAACCGAACGACCTCGACGCCATCGCCAAGAACGCCGACCTCACCACCACCAGCGCGCCCAAGGGCACGGTCTATTACATCAGCCTCAACCAGAAGAACGCGAACCTCGCCAAGCCGGAGGTGCGCCAGGCGTTCAAGTATCTGGTCGACTATGATGCCTTGAGCTCCACCATCCTCAAGGGCATCGGCGAAATCCATCAGACCTTCCTGCCCAAGGGCGTGCTCGGCGAATTGGATGAGAATCCGTTCAAGCTCGATGTCGCCAAGGCCAAGGAATTGCTGGCCAAGGCCGGTCTGCCCGACGGCTTCAGCGTAACCATGGACGTACGCACCGGCCAGCCGACGACCGGGATGGCGGAATCGATCCAGCAGACGCTCGGACAGGCCGGCATCAAGCTCGAGATCATCCCGGGCGACGGCAAGCAGACGCTCACCAAATACCGCGCCCGCAACCACGACATCTATATCGGCCAATGGGGCCAGGATTATTTCGACCCGAACTCCAACGCCCAGACCTTTGCCTCGAACCCGGACAATTCGGATGGGGCCAAGACCAAGACGCTGGCCTGGCGCAACGCCTGGGACATTCCGGACCTGACCAAGCAGACGGAAGCGGCACTGCTCGAGAAGGATGCCGGCAAGCGCGCCGACATGTACAAGGATCTCGAGAAGAAAATCCTCGACACCAGCCCCTTCGTCGTCATCCACCAGCAGCTGGAAGTGGCCGGCCTGCGCAAGAACCTCAAGGGCTTTGCGCTCGGCCCGAGCTTCGACACCAACTTCGTCGGACCGGTGTCCAAGGAATAGTGCTCGCGGACACGCCGCATGAGCGCGGTTGAAAAAGAAGTGGCGGCGGGGCGCGGCAGCGCCCGCGCCGTCGCTGTTGCATCATCGCTTGGCCGTTTCCTGGTCATTGCGATCACGACCTATCTTGGTCTGCTCGCGGTCACCTTCTTCATCGGCCGCGTCATTCCAATCGACCCGGTGCTGGCGGTGCTCGGCGACCGGGCGCCGGCCAATGTGGTTGAGCGCACGCGCCGCGAGATGGGCCTCGATTTGCCGTTGATCGAGCAGTTCTACATCTATGTGAAGAATGCGCTGAACGGCAATTTCGGCGTCTCCGTGCTGACCACCAATCCGGTCATGACCGACATTCGCCGGGCGCTTCCGGCCACGACGGAACTGGCGACCCTCGGAACGCTGATCGGCGCGTTGTTCGGCGTGCCGCTCGGTGTGCTGGCCGCGGTCAGGCGCGGCAGCCTCATCGACCAGATCGTGCGCGTCATCGGCCTGATCGGTTATTCCGTGCCGATCTTCTGGCTGGGGCTGCTTGGGCTGGTGCTGTTTTACGCCAAGCTGCAATGGGTTGCCTTCCCGGCGAGGCTCGACGTCGTCTACGAATACACCTTTACGCCGATCACCGGCTTCTATCTCCTCGACTCTGCGATGCAGGGGCAGTGGGACGTTTTTTACGACGCCTTCCGCCACATCATCCTGCCGGCCTCGCTGCTCGGCTATTTCTCGCTCGCCTATATCAGCCGCATGACGCGCTCGTTCATGCTCAACGAATTGTCGCAGGAATATATCGTCGCGGCGCGCGCCAAGGGCCTGTCGGAAACCCGCATCATCTGGGGCCACGCGCTGCGCAACGCAGCGGTGCCGATGGTGACGGTGATCGCGCTGTCCTATGCCGGACTGCTGGAAGGTTCGGTGCTGACCGAGACCGTCTTCTCATGGCCGGGCATCGGCCTTTACATCACCAATTCGCTGCAGAACGCCGACATGAATGCGGTGCTCGGTGGCACCATCGTCATCGGCTCGGTGTTCATCGCCATCAACCTTCTCTCCGACCTGCTGTATCGGGTGCTCGATCCGAGGACGAAGTCCGCATGAGCGTCGACACCATCCAGAGCCGTCGCGACTGGCTGCTCAGCGAGCGGCCGGCCTCGCGCATGCAGGCAAGGCTCGGCCGCGCCTATGTGGCGTGGCGGCGCTTTTCCGCCAACCGGTTGGCGTTTCTGGGCCTGCTCATCATCATTGCCCTGCTGGTCGTTGCCGCCCTTGCAGGCGTGCTGGCACCTTATTCGCCAACGTTCGGCGACCTGAAGAACGCGCGCCTGCTGGCGCCGAGCGCCGAGCACTGGTTCGGCACCGACGATCTCGGCCGCGATATCCTGTCGCGCATCCTCTACGGCTCGCGCTGGACGCTTTACGTGGTCATCCTGGTCGCCATCATCGCCGCACCCATCGGCCTTCTGGTCGGCACGGTGGCCGGCTATGCCGGCGGCTGGACCGATGCCATCCTGATGCGCATCACCGACATCTTCCTCGCCTTTCCCAAGCTGATCCTGGCGCTGGCCTTCGTCGCAGCACTTGGCCCCGGCATCGAGAATGCGGTGCTGGCCATCGCCATCACCTCATGGCCGCCCTACGCCCGCATCGCGCGGGCAGAGACGCTGACGGTGCGCAATTCCGACTACATCAAGGCGGTGCAACTGATGGGCGCCTCGCCCTTCCGCATCGTGCTGCGCCATATCATGCCGCTTTGCATTTCGTCCCTGATCGTCAGGGTGACGCTCGACATGGCCGGCATCATCCTGACCGCCGCCGGGCTCGGTTTCCTCGGCCTCGGCGCGCAGCCGCCGCTGCCCGAATGGGGCACGATGATCGCGTCCGGCCGCCGCTTCGTGCTCGACCAGTGGTGGGT
>NZ_RZRW01000527.1:0-3899 GCF_003998745.1 Mesorhizobium sp. M7A.F.Ca.US.014.04.1.1
CATCGTGCCGCCGAACTGCCTGTCTGGCTGCACAGATACAATTGGCATCGTCCACATGGCAGCCTAAAGTCAAAAACGCCTATCAGTCGCCTCGCCCTGATCGAGGACAACCTGTTGAAGCTCCACACCTAGGTCACTATCGGGGGGCCTTAAACCTGAACAGCTCCATCGTCGCGGCTGCTGCGGAAGCAGGAGCTATCACTGGGACCCGTACTGGTGCTTGTCAGCCGCTGAGCCGCTACTTCGTCTTAGGAAGAGCATTGTCCTTGCCAAAAGCCGGCCAGTATTTCGAGATTGCCAGTGTGGCGCCGGCTGAAGAGAAATGACCATAGTCGAAATATAAAAACTCTCCTCTATCGAAATAGGCGCAGCGTCCTGCGCTGCACAGGAATTTCAGCGGATCGATGAATGTGGCGCCTTTGGTAAATGAGCGCACACGTTCGTTGACGTCGGGGTCCATCGCGATCGGCCAGGACGTATCGTCCAGATTTTGGCGCTTGGCGAAGAACGCAATTTTCCGGACGTCAGTTGGGAACTGCGGAGACTGGCCGATGACAAACACGCGCACGCCCAGGGCACGAAGCGTAGCGATTGTTTGCTGAAGACCGTCGAAACCTCTGACCTCATAGTCACTCCATCTACCGCTGAGGATAACCGTCTTGATGTCCGCTTCCAAGATGACGTCCAAGGCCTTGCGATTGAACCGGACACAATCAAGACGATCGTACGGGTAGTAATAGAGTATCGGCGCGCAGCTGGCGTACGTATATTCAACGATGTTCGCCTGCAATCGATTTATGTTAGCACCCAAGCCGGAAACATAGTGCGCGGCGAAGGAGTCGCCCCACAAAAAAACCGTTGTTGGAAAACCGCTGGTGCGCGTGCAATCCTCCATATTCCAGCTTTCGATCCGGCTGGTGCCCTCGTTGAAACAGATGCCATTCCTCCAGTCCCCGACGGAAATGCGCCGCTGGACATAGTCCGGAAACCGTTGCGGAAAGCCGTTGCCGAGCGCCCCCGCCGCTCCGCCGGCACAAAGGACAACGATCGCGAGCGCTGAAAAGGCGAAGATAGGCCCCGGGGAGGTGAAGGCCCTCTTCTGTCGAAACGGCTGCTCTACAAACTTCCAGGAGAATGCAGCCAATGCGAGGCTTGCCACCAACATCGCACCGGTCATCAACGGATCGAGTTTTTGGAACGAAAGATAGTGCGCGAACGCATTGAGAGGCCAGTGAACAAGATACAACGAATACGAGATGAGCCCAATCCAGACCAGCGGCCTGACTTCGAGCATGCGGGTGGCGACCGTCGAGGGGGTATTTTGGCCAACATAGATCAGAAGGGCCGTTCCGATGCATGGATACAAGGCGTTGTAGCCTGGGAACGGATCACTCGCCGAAATCGCGAAGAACCCGATGGCGAGAAGGCCAAATCCGGCCACCCCCACCGACTCCATCAGGAGTCGGTTGCCCAGCGGCGAGGGGCATTTGAGCATGAGCAGGGCGCCCAACATGAGTTCCCAGATTCGGGTCGGCAGCAGATAGAATCCGGCGGTGGGTGCCAGCGATGTCGCCATCACCGCCACTACGAAGCTGCAGAGAATTATCGGAAGAAGTGTCGTCAGCCAGCGCTTCCCGATGTAGCGATAGATTAGGAACATCAGGATTGGTGCGAAGATGTAGTACTGCTCCGCTACGGAAAGCGGCCAAGTGTGCAACAGTGGTAGAAGCGCGGCATCGATAGAGAAGTAACTTGACGTTTTCCAGAAGAAAACGTTCGACCAGAAGGTCGAGGTAGCTATGATGCTAAGACTGAATCCGCGCAGATCCGGTGGCAGAAGAATGAACAATGCCGCAATGCAGGTGAGAAGCATCACAAAGACGAGCGCCGGCAGAATGCGCCGGGCACGGCGCCAGTAGAAGTTGACGATGGAAAATTGGCCGCGTTCAAGGTCATCCAGGAGGCTTCCGCTGGTTAGGTAGCCGGAGATGACGAAGAAGATATCGACCCCGCTAAAGCCACCCGGGATCGCCGAAATTCCGAAATGAAAGAGTACGACCGGAAGTACAGCAACGGCCCTAAGGCCCTCGATATAGCGCCTATATTGCATCCAGCGGTTCCTTTTATTTTAGATCAGGACGCGATTGGAAGCTTTCAATCTCCGGTAGGAGTGCTGCCGAGATAAGGGCGGTATCAGCCACCTTTATCCGTCCCGAATGTTCTGTAAGTTGCAACTGGTACAGAAGCACGATCGCCATCGCCGGCCTTGACGGCCTGATTGTCGAGCAGATCGCGCGGATCGTTGACCATCACGGCCAGGTTATGTCCTGTCGAACAACCAAGCGGCTGTTTGAAGGATTCTTCATTGGGTAAGGCACCATATGAGGGACAGACCGGCGGACGGGCGTGATAGACAATCGCCTCAATTCGCACTGAGCCGGCGTCGTGTTGATCGCGCAATTGAATGTTGTCTTCTTCGATTGCCAACTGCCTGGCCTGATGGGCTACCCCTGCGCTGAGCTGGGGCGAACCGCTGATGAGGAGGTGGATGGCATCGAACCGGCCGCGACTGGCCTTGTCTAGGAAAACACGCAAACGCTGCCGTTCGGAAGCGCGCAGGCTTTGCAACGTCAGGACGGTGGTCTCCTCTCGGACAAGCATTGGTGCCGATGGTTCGACATCAACTGGCGTAGTGCTTGTGCAGCCACTTACGCTTGGTGCCAGAGCGACAAAGAGGATTATAAAACGCAACATCTTTGGATGACACTATTCGATGATGAAGCCGAGACCGCCCTGGGCGCTTGGCGCGCCCGCACGGATAGCAGCGCGGTCTCGCGGGGGACTTGTCACGGAATTCGTCGGAGCGCCCCCTCCGTTCAAAGCCGGTGCCGCCCGCTCGGTCGGTGCGCTCATCTGGTTTGGGTTGGAGCCTGGTCTTACAATGTAAGGCGTAACTAGAATGACCAGTTCTGACTCCTCTTTTTGAAACGAGGTCGAGCGAAAAAGCGGTCCCAGGATCGCCAGTTCTCCGAGCCAGGGAAAGGCCCTGACATCATTGTTGACGTTCCGCCTGATTAGACCGCCGATTGCGAAGCTCTGGCCGCTGGCGAGTTCGACGACCGTATCGGCTCGGCGCGTGGAAACTGCCGGCACGGAAATTCCGTTGATTTGCACGGCACCTTGCGTCGACAGTTCACTGACTTCGGGCGTTACGTGAATGTTGATTTGATTGTTGCTGAGAACTGTCGGCACAAATTCCAGACTGACGCCGAAGTGACGGAATTCAACCGATACCTGCCTGTTTTCCTGCAGGACAGGAATGGGAAATTCGCCGCCCGCGAGAAAGCTGGCCTTTTCACCCGACATAGCGGTGAGGTTCGGCTCAGCCAGGACGGAAGCTATATGCTCCTTGGCGAGCGCGTCGAGAACCGCGCTGACGTTGACGGCACCGTTGTCGAATCCGATTTCTGCTGTACCGCCACCCTGGGTTGAACCAGACCCAGCGCTTGCAGCGCTTCCGCTTAGAACGCCCACTTTGAAATTGCCGATTTGACCGAAGGCGGACAAGTTGACGCCGAGTGACTTCATGGCGCTGCGTGAGACTTCGGCTACGCGCACGCTGAGGTTAACTTGCAGGGATCCAGCGACCTTGATGTTGTTGACGACTTGCGCTCCGTCGCCCAGATATTGCTCAGTGACTCTTTTTGCGGTGTCGGCGACCTCTGCGTCGGGCGCCGTCCCGCTAAGGATTGCGCCGCGCGGCGTATAGTTGACGCGGATGGGATAGTCGCCGACCTGCTCCCGCAACATGGCGCGTAAATCCCCGATCGGTTGCGTGACAACGATACGCAATTCGGCGAGAGGCTCGCCATTGCCATCCAAGGCGAATAGGCTGGTCC
>NZ_RZRW01000528.1:0-3895 GCF_003998745.1 Mesorhizobium sp. M7A.F.Ca.US.014.04.1.1
TCAACTTCCTGGTGATGGGCCTTGGCGGCTTCGCCTGGGGCGCGATATCGGACCGTTTTGGCGCCCGCATCGTCGTGATGACCGGCGCGGTTCTGCTCGGGCTGGCGCTGGTGCTGGCCAGCCGGGCCGGTTCGCTGCTGAGCTTCCAGATTACCTATGGCGTGCTGGTCGGCCTCGCGGCAAGCGCCTTTTTCGCGCCGATGATCGCGCTGACCACAGGCTGGTTCGACACCAACCGTAGCCTCGCCGTCTCGCTGGTCTCGGCCGGCATGGGCGTGGCGCCGATGACGATTTCGCCCTTCGCCCGCTGGCTGATCTCCGCCTATGACTGGCGCACCGCCATGTTCGATATCGGCATTACCGCCTGGCTATTGCTGTTGCCGGCGGTGCTGCTGGTGCGCCAACCACCGAAGCCCGTCATGGCCGATACCGGCTCCGCGCCGGTTGCCGAAGGCGCCGGCCTGACGGTCGGCAAGGCGCTGCGCTCACCGCAGTTCATCGTGCTGGGGCTGACCTTCTTTGCCTGCTGTGCGGCGCATTCCGGCCCGATCTTCCATATGGTCAGCTATGCCATGCTGTGTGGCGTCGCCCCCATGGCAGCGGTCTCGATCTACAGTGTCGAAGGCCTGGCAGGCCTCGGCGGCCGGCTCTTCTACGGCGTGCTGGCCGACCGGCTGGGCGTCAAGCCGGTGCTGATCGCGGGCCTGGCGATCCAGGCGATCGTCATTGCCGCCTATCTCTCGATCAGCCGGCTTGAGCAGTTCTACATGCTGGCCGTTATCTTCGGTGCCACCTATGGCGGCGTCATGCCGCTCTATGCGGTGCTGGCGCGCGAATATTTCGGCCAGCGCATCCTCGGCACCGTGTTCGGCGCCGCCACCATGCTGTCCAGCCTCGGCATGGCGCTGGGCCCGCTTGCCGGCGGCATGGTGTTCGACGCCTACGCCAACTATTCCTGGCTGTTCATCGGCTCGGCTCTTATCGGGCTCGGCGCGGTCGGCATCGCCATCGCGTTTCCGCCGCTACCGCGCAGGGAGTTGCAGCCGGCTTAGTCCGCGTCGATTTCCACACCTTGCTGGCCAGGCGCGCAATCAGCCTGGCCCGTTCGGTTCACTGCGGATTCCCCCTTGCGCGAGGCAGCTTACGGCCAACGTTTGCAGGCAAGCGATCTCGACTGAGCTCGCGCATCCAGTCCACGCCAGAGAGGACACCCTGATGGTCGAACATCCGAGTGGAAGCGAAAGCAACAGAATTGCCGCAAGCGCTGTTACCGACGACGATCCGCGTCTTGCATTCATTTATCAGGAAGCAGTGAGAGGTCTCACGCAACAGCAAACCCTTGTGGAGAACATGAGCAGCCGCGCCGGCAGCCTTGTCTTCGCCACCGCCTTCGCAAACTCGTTGCTTGGCGGTGCGGCCCTTTCCAACGGGCTTGGGCCTTGGGACTGGATTGCGGTGGCCCTGCTGTTCGGCATTGGCGGGCTGATCGTCTTCATGCTTTGGCCCTACCACCAATACACATTCCGCTTCGATCCCGAAGAGTTGCTTGATCAATATGTCGACGGCGACAGGCCGACGACGATGTCGGCCATGCGCCGCGCGCTTGCGCTTCGCATCAAGGCGGACATGGCCGGCAACTGGCGAATTATCCAGCGGCTGCGGGTGGCGCTGCAGATTGCGCTGCTGTTTCTGCTGCTCGATATCCTGGCCTGGCTTTTGGCGATTGCAGGCGTTTGAGCCGGAGGGCACACGGGTCCGCCACGGCCCGGCGCTTGACGGACAGGCAACCCACGATGGATCGAAAAGCTTTCTTGAGCATTTAAGCTTTGGCTAATAGTAGCCCAGGAGAGAACCAATGAAAAAGACGCTGCTCATTTTGAGCCTGCTCATTCCGCTCTCGGCGTGCTCCCGTACAGAACAAGGCGCTGCCGTCGGCGGCTTGGGTGGCGCAGCGGTAGGCGCCGCGGTGGCCGGCGATCCTGTGCAAGGGGCGGTTGTTGGCGGTGCGGTTGGCGCGATAGCCGGGGCCGTCATCGGGCACGCCAGCGAAGCCGGCCAGTGCAGATATCGCGATCAGTATGGCCGGGTTTACGTTGCACGATGCCCGGAGGGTTACTGACCTGGAGGCGCGTGATCTCTTTCGATCACGCGCCTGCTCCGGAGGTGGGATAAGCGATGGGCTATCGGATCAAAGTACTGCTGGGTTGCTGGTTCGCCGTTGCCAGCGCTGCCGCGATGTATGCGGCATCCACCGCCGCGATCTCCGCCGCGCCTGTTGATGGCAAGACGATTGCCGATCACCTCTCATCGGTAAAGTCCATGTCCGGGGACTTCGTCCAGTCGGGTCCAAATGCGGAGAGGACCCGTGGCAGGTTTTTTCTACAACGCCCCGGCAAGATCCGATTCAACTATGCAGGCCAATCAGGGATCAGCGTGATTGCAGATGGCAAATCCCTGGTGGTTTATAACAGAAAGCTGAAGACATCGCGGCTTTATGCTCTCTCGAAGACGCCGCTTAAGCTGCTGCTCGACAATAAGGTCGACTTCTCCGGCAATCGCGTGAAAAGCATCAGGGACGATGGCGCCCAAGTTACCGTCAAGCTGGCCGACAGATCGACCTTCGGCAATTCGAGCATCTCCATGGTGTTCGACAGTAAATCTCTCGATCTGCGCAGATGGAGCCTCACCGACGAGAAGGGACTTACCACAACGGTGACTATATCAAATGTGAAGCAGGGCGTTCGCGCTCCCGAGGGTACCTTCGTGATCGATTACACGGCAAACCGTGAATTCAACACGACAACGAAATAGCCGAAGCCGCGGGCATATTCCCTGGGCCGGAACCAATGCGATCATCAGCGGTTTAGTCCATGAAGGGACCGGAACCGCAAAGGACGCGGCGCAATGATTGAAATTCACAGCATGGAAGCGGCCAAAGCCAGACTGCGTATAAGGAGAGCTGAGCACTCTTTGAAGTGCGCGAACGACTTGCTGGATGAGGAAGGTGGCGTCGCCCTCAATCTGGCATTGTGCAGCCGGATAAGGGCCGCGCAAAGGCACCTGATCGAGGCAAGGGCACGCCTGATGACGATCGATCCCGCCAGGACGAATTGACCCGCTGGCGGTCGCACGTCAACCCCTGAGCGATAGGTCTATCGTGGCGCAAGGCCCGGGCGGCTAAGGGGCGCTCGGTGTGGCGATGGTCCGGCCCTTACCCAAAAACCCGATCGCCCTGCTCGTCGACCAGTTGGATGCCCTTCTTGATCGAGATGTCGACGGCGTCATCGAGCCCGGCAAAGCGGTCGGCGCGGATGAATTTGTGTTCCTTCACCACGCCGTCGATCTCCTTGGAGACGACGCCGCAGGTCTGGTACTGGCCATCGGCCTTGTAGGGCGTGGCGCTGATCAGAAAGCCCTTGTGCTCGACCTGCTTGGCTGGCGCTGCACTCGTCGGCTCAGCCGTCTGGGTTCCGCCGCCGCCACCGCCGAAAAGACGCTTCAGAAAAGACATCGGACTTCCTCCAACAGCATTCATCCCGCACCATGTAGAGTGACGCGGGATGAATTTCACTATCGGTCCTTGGGCCAGCGGGCAAGGGCTGCGTCCGGTCGGCTGGACGAGCTTACTTGTGCGACAGCGCTTCCAGCGCCTCGGCGGCGGCTTCGAGGATGGCGATGGCCTCGGCCTGCTTGTCGGCCGGGGCGTCGACGAAGTCGCCCAGAGCCGCGCGCAGCCGGTGACGGACTGCGCGGAATTCGTCGCGCGCTTCCGAACGATCCCCGCGGCCGCCACGACGCCCGCCCTCTTCGCTCTCGTCGTTCCAGCCGACCGGACGCAGCCCTTGCCCGCTGGCCCAAGGACCGATAGTGAAATTCATCCCGCGTCACTCTACAT
>NZ_RZRW01000529.1:0-3893 GCF_003998745.1 Mesorhizobium sp. M7A.F.Ca.US.014.04.1.1
TCGCCGAAGACGTCGCGTCTCGCCTGCGTGCGGCGGGTTATCCCGTGATCGGCCCGGTCTCGTCGGTCGCCGCGGCTCGTCAACTTATCGATGCAGGCAAAGTCGACGTGGCGCTGCTCGACATTCAATTGAACGGTGAAACGAGTCTGCCCGTAGCCGAAACATTGCTGGCTCGCGGCGTCCCCTTCGCCTTCATGACCGGATTTGGGCCGCGTGATGTTCCCCAACCCTTCCGAAGCTGCAAATTCGTGCCAAAGCCGGCAGGCGACGCTGCCCTTCTCAACACCCTGGCCGACCTGGCATTGCTTCGTCCCGACACGCACTCGTCGTGATTTCAACAGCCGGTTTCGATCAGTCCAGGGGCTTGTCCGTCGGCCGAGGCGTGGTGCTCGCCTGACGCGGCCGCCCGGCGTTGCGATTGGCAACCGGATTGTCAAGCGGCGCGGTCGACGGCCGGGATGTGCCTGCGGTTTTCGGCGTCTCCGGCTTGCCACCGGCATCCGTGTCACTGGCGTCCCGTCTCGGGTGCGGCAGACCATCGGCGTTCGGAGACCGGACGCTGGGTTTCGATGTGGAACTCTCATTGCTCATGGCAGCACCTTTCTTTGCATCGGGTGGGGCACGGTAGTCCCGCCGCTGTGAAGTCTGCAGGTCAAACCGTCGCCGCGATCGAAGGTTCCAGGTGCCAACGGGTCCATTGCGATCCACGGCCGCCGACTTACTCAGGGCAGACCTGGTGCGAGAGCCCGACACCTCAACCATGCGGCCGCATCACCACCTTGATGCAGCCATCCTGCTTGTCACGGAACGTCTTGTAGAGATCCGGCCCGGCTCCGAGATCCGCCCGGTGCGTGATCACGAAGGAGGGATCGATGTCGCCCTTCTGGACTATGTCCAGGAGCGGTTCGAGGTAACGCTGAGTATGGGTCTGACCCATCCGGAAGGTCAGGCCCTTGTTCATGGCGGCGCCGAACGGAATATGATCGACGAGACCGATATAGACGCCGGGCACCGAGATGGTGCCGCCTTTGCGGCAGGAGTAGATTGCTTCGCGCAGTACATGCGGCCTGTCGGTGCCGAGGTAGACGGCGGCCTTGACCTTGTCGAGCATGGCGTCGGCACTGGCGCCGGGATCCGACTCGGTACCGACACAGTCGATGCAGCGATCAGGACCGCGGCCATCGGTCATCGCCATCAAGGCGTCGTAAATATCGGAGTTGCTGAAGTCGAGCGTCTCGGCCTTGCCGTGCTCGCGAGCCATCGCCAGCCGCTCCGGCACCTTGTCTATGGCAATAACGCGGCCGGCGCCGAGCATCCATGCGCTTTGGATGGCGAACTGGCCGACCGGACCGCAGCCCCAGATAGCGACGGTATCGCCTGGCTCGATGCCGGCATTTTCAGCCGCCATGTAGCCAGTCGGGAAGATGTCTGAGAGGAACAGCACCTGTTCGTCGTCCATTCCTTCGGGCACCTTTATCGGACCGACATCGGCGAAAGGGACTCGCAGATATTCGGCTTGCCCTCCCCAATAGCCGCCGACCAGATGCGAATAGCCGAACAGGCCCGCCGGGGATTGTCCCATCACTTCGGCGGCCTGTTTGGCATTGGGATTGGACCTGTCGCAAAGCGAGAACAGCCCCTTCTGGCAAAACCAGCATTCGCCGCATGAGATGTTGAACGGCACCACGATGCGGTCACCCTTCCTGAATTTCGAATGGCCGCGGCCGACTTCCACGACCTCGCCCATGGTCTCGTGTCCAAGCACGTCGCCCGATTCCATGGTCGGCATATATCCGTTCATCAGATGCAGGTCCGAGCCGCATATGGCGCAGCAGATGACCTTGATGATGACGTCGCGATCATCCTCTATAGCGGGATCAGCCACCTGGTCGCATCGGATGTCGCCTTTGCCGTGCCATGTGAGCGCTTTCATGAGGTTGCTCCTTGTTGGAAGAAGGTTGGAAGGCAAATCGTGTAAAAGGCACCGTCTGAGCGTCTGCAGCAATCCGTCGATATACAGGTCAACACATAGGAGTTGCTGCCGTGATGCCCGATTGTTCAGTCTTTGGATGCGGAACCCGGCTCGGCCATCTTGCGGTGCTGTTCAGCCAGCGTGCCTGCCGGCATCACATGCGCCGCGGCGACCTGCAGCTTGTTCTCCAACTGCTGATGACTTGTTCCTCGCCGGCCATCTCGCCTCGTAACCGGCTATGACTACATCGGTGGGATTGTCCTTCTCATCGGTGCCGACCTTGCCCTCACCACGGCCAACTTTTCATTCGTCATAACGTCCTCCGAATTTCGCTTCGGCCGAACCACCATCGAGGCTGATTGTTCCGTACGGATAGGATTGAATGGGCGGCTTTATGCCGGCCATGAAAAGCGATTTTGTTCTGGGCACATTCGACTGTGAACAACTCATGATGGCGGTGGAACAACTCAAGTTTGTGCGAGTTCGGTAGCCGTGCAGCGTCATCGCTCCCCTTGTTTGATGCTGCACGGTCGGGTTCCCTCAGCCTGATCAGCCCGCGCGCCCTCGCGGCAGCGCGGGCTTTCTATGGGCAGGGCGCCATGTTTTAAATCTTTGGAACAACGTACCCGTTCAGCAGTTCGGCGTGCAGGAGGAACAAAATGCAATTCGCGGAAGAAATCGCGCTCAGGCGCGTAAAGATGCTGGTCGAACAATATGTTGTCGCCAGGAGCAGGAGATATGATTTCGTCTCGACCGAACTCGCCTGTAAGGCCATCCGCCAGGTCGTACGAAGCCCGATCGAGGACGCCGAACTGGACCATCTGCTGGCCAGAAGCGCCGTCAAACAAGGGCTGTCGGTGCGGTTCGACCGGATAGGTCATTGGCAGGCGGCTTCGCCCGAACTCAGCCAGGAGAAATCAGCATGAGGGCAGTGCTTTTGATGTCGGCCGCATTGCTCGCCTTGGCGGCGTGTAATGACAATGCCGATCCAGCCAAGTCCAAGACGGATACCACGAACAGCCAACCGGTCGACAAGAATCCCACGACGGACACCAACCCGACACCGCAGACCAGCACCGGCGGCGATCAGCAAGGTACGCAGCCAGCCCAGCCTGCATCTCCCAAGCCAAGTGGCGGCTAGGCCTATGGAGCGACGCAACGCGATAATCTCGCTGGTGATAGCCGCAGTCATCATTGTCGGTTTCGTCGTCGGCTTTTTCTACATTGATATGGGCTGGCAGACCTCGCCGCTGAAACGCGCGCCTGAACAGAACCAGGGTGGCAACGCCCCGGCGGATACCTCACCAGCCGCGGGCGTCCAGAAGAATCCCAAGGAAAACACCGAAATGCCTGGGCAGTGATCGACAGCTCGTCTCTGAGTAGACCTCGAACCAAGCCAGACGCGTTTATGCTGTCAGGTCCCACCGTGCTGATCCTTATGTACTTTCTGCTTCCCGTCTGGCTTGTCGCTGGCTTTGCAGACTGGCTTTGCCACCGCGCCTCACATATCGAGTCGACCACGGGCGCCAAGGAATCCTTGATCCATCTTCTGATGTTCGCCGAAGTAGGCGTGCCGTTGCTGGCAGCCATGTTCCTCGAGGTGAATGCCTTGGTCATCGCTGTCATGATCGTCACCTTCTTCATCCACGAGGCGACGGCGATGTGGGATGTACGCTATGCAACCACGGCGCGCAGGGTAACGCCGATCGAACAGCATGTGCACAGCTTTCTGGAAATGATCCCGCTGATGGGCCTGGTCAGCGTCGTCTCCCTCCATTGGACGCAGTTTCTTGCGTTGTTCGGGGCGGGGCCGGAAACCGCGCGCTTCGATATCGTCTGGAAATCGCAGCAGTTGCCACTGATCTATATCGTCTGCGTGATGGCCGTGATCGTACTTTTCGAGTTGCTTCCGTATGTGGAG
>NZ_RZRW01000530.1:0-3888 GCF_003998745.1 Mesorhizobium sp. M7A.F.Ca.US.014.04.1.1
CCGCCTTGCGCACCGCCGACAGGCGGGCAAGATCCTCCGACCCGTGCGGCCTGCCGATCTTGACTTTCGAGCCGCGAAATCCCTTCGCCTTGGCGGCCAGCGCATCGTCGACCAGCGCCTGCGTCTCGATGTGCAGCCAACCGCCTTCGGTGGTGTAAAGCGGACAACGATCCTTGGCGCCGCCGGCCAGTTTCCACAAAGGCAGGTTTTGCTTCTTGGCCCGCAGATCCCAGAGTGCTGTATCGATGGCGGCGATCGCGATGGCGGTGATGGCACCGATGGTCGTGGCATGGGTGGCGAATTCGAGATCGTGCCAGATCGCCTCGATCATGTCGGGATCGCGGCCGATCAGGCGCGGCACCAGATGGTCCGAGAGCAGCCGCATCACCGACGAACCGCCGGTGCCGATCGTGTAGCTGTAACCGGTGCCGACCGCACCGTCGGAATCGGTGATCGTGACGATCGGCGTTTCCTGACTGACGAAGCTCTGGATCGCGTCGGTGCGCTTGACCTTGGGCACAAGGTCCACCATGCAAAGGTCGACTTTCTCGATTCTGGCCATGCCGATCAGCTCCGCAGTGTCTTTCCGGTCTCAGTGGCAAACAGATGCGCCTGCGACATGTCGAGGCTCATGGCGACCCGCTCGCCCGGCCGCAGTGGCCTCGGGTTCAGCATGCGCGACACCCAGTCCGTGCCGTTGAATTCAACGAACACCAGCGTCTCGTTGCCGAGCGGTTCGGTGACCGTGATCGGCAGCTCGATCTGGTGGACATCGGCCGCGCCACCGGAACTGATGCCATGGCCGGTCGGGTAGATGTCGTCCGGCCGCAGCCCGAACACCACCTTGTCGCCGGTCGTGACATTGGCCTTGAACTGAGCGGGCAGCGGCAGCCTTTCGCCGCTGGCGAAAACCATCTGGCCGTCATCGATCGTCGCCTCGTGCAGATTCATCGGCGGTGAGCCAATGAAGCCGGCGACGAAGCGCGTCGCGGGCCGCCGGAACACCTCGTCGGGCGTGCCGACCTGTTCGATATGACCGTCGCGCATGATGACGATGCGATCGGCAAGCGTCATCGCCTCGACCTGGTCGTGGGTGACGTAGATCACTGTCGACTGCACCTTGGCATGCAGCTTCTTGATCTCGGTGCGCATCTGCGTGCGCAATTTGGCGTCGAGATTGGAAAGCGGTTCGTCGAACAGAAACACATCGGGGTCGCGCACGATGGCGCGGCCCATCGCGACGCGCTGGCGCTGACCGCCGGACAGTTGCGACGGGCGGCGGTCGAGCAACGTGTCGAGGCCGAGGATGGCCGAGGCCTCGGCGACGCGGCGGTCCATGTCTTCTTTGGCGGCGCCGGCGATCTTCAGGGAGAAGCCGAGATTCTCGCGCACCGTCATGTGCGGATAGAGCGCATAGGATTGGAACACCATCGAGATGTTGCGCGAGCGTGGCGGCAAATCGTTGACGATGCGTCCGCCGATCTCGATCGAGCCGGCGCTGATTTCCTCCAGCCCGGCGATCATGCGCAGCGTCGTCGACTTGCCGCAGCCGGACGGGCCGACCAGCGCAATGAACTCGCGGTCGGCAATGTCGAGATCGATGCCGTGCACGATCCCAATAGTGCCGTAGCGCTTGGTCAGCTTGGTGAGGGTAACGGTTGCCATGGGATCAGCCTTTCACCGCGCCGGAGGTCAGGCCGCCGACAAGGTGTTTCTGGACTATGTAGGTGAGGGTGAGCGCCGGGATGATCATCACCACGGCCAGCGCGCACATGCCGCGCCAATCGATGGTGAACTCGGCCGTGTAGTCGAGCAGGCCGACCGGCAGCGTCTTGGCGCTCACCGAGCGGGTCAGCTGCGAGGCCAGCGCGAACTCGTTCCAGCAGGTCAGGAAGGCGAAGATCGCGGCCGACGCAATGCCCGGTCCGGCGAGCGGAAACTCGACCTGCCAGAACGCCTGCCAGCGGGTGCAGCCATCGATCTGCGCTGCTTCCGCGAGGTCCTTGGGCACCTGGCGGAAGAAGCCGTCGATCAGCCAGATGGTGAACGGCACGTTGAGCGCGACATAGGCGAGGATCAGCCCGAAATGGGTGTCGATGATGCCGAGCCGCACATAGAGGAAGAACAGCGGCAGCGAGAGCGCGATGCCCGGCACGGTGCGCGTCAGCATCAGGCCGAGGAAGACGCTCGATTTACCGCGAAAACGATAGCGGGCGAACGCATAGCCGCCTGCCATGCCGATGGCCACCGCAATCACCGTCGAGGTCACCGAGATGATCAGCGAGTTGCGGAAATATTCAATCACCGGGATGCCGCCCTTGCCGATGCCTGAGAACATCGCGACATAGGCGTCGAACGAAATCTCCTGTGGGATCCACACCGGTGGCTTTGCCATGATCTCGACCGTCGGCCGCAGCGACGACAGCACGATCCACAGGCCCGGCAGGCAGATGGTCAGCATCGCCAGGAACAGGCCGATGCGATAGATGATGCCGAGCAGCCGGCGCTTCAGGCGGGCGGAAGAATTCTCGTCCATCTTCACCACTCCGCACCGATCTGCGTGCGCGCCGCGGCGAGCTTGTTGAAGAAGTAGACGGTGAAGGCGATCGACAGCAGGATCGAAAAATAGGCCATGGCGTTGGCCATGCCCATGCGCCCGTCGCTGTAGGCGGTGCGGGCCACCAAGGTCCATAGCAGTTCGGTGCGGCCAGCCGGTCCGCCATCGGTCATGATCTTGACGATGTCATAGGCGCGCGCCACGTCGAGCGAACGGATGGTCATGGCGATGTAGGCGAAGGGCATGACGAATGGCCACGTCACATAGCGGAATGTCTGCCACGGCGTGCAGCCGTCGACCCGCGCCGCCTCGATCGGCTCCTTGGGCATGGCGAGCAGGCCGGCGAGGATCAGGATGGCGAAGATCGCCGTCGACGACCAGATCTCGGCGATCGAGATGGCGATGAAGGCGAGATGGCCCTCGATCAGCCACGGTATGGCGTCTCGCGTGATGCCGAGCGACTGCAGCGCATTGTTCACCAGGCCGATATTGTCGTTGAACATGAACTTGAATTGGAAGCCGACCAGGATCGGCGAGAACATCATCGGAAACATCATCAGCGTGCGCAGGATGCGCTGGCCGCGCGTCGCCTTCTCGACCAGCATGGCGAGGCCGAGCCCGAGCAGCATTTCGAGATTGAGCGCGATGGTCAGCAGCAGAACCGTGCGGCCGAAGGCCCACCAGAAGTCGGTGTTGGACAGGATCGAAAGATAGTTCCGGATGCCGATGAAGACGTAGAACGTTTCGGGCCGCGTCAGGCGGAACGGGGTGAAGCTCGAATAGAGCGACAGAAGCAGCGGCACCACCACCACCGCCGCCAGCACGATCATGGCCGGAAGCAGCAGCAGGAATGGCGCGGATGGCTTGAAGCCCTTCATCAGAATCCTTGAGTGTTTGTATTTGGACGGCGGTGCGTTGGCTGGGCGCGAAGGGTTAGCGTAAACCGCTGGCATCCCGCGCAACGCGATCGCCTCCCCCATTGCTGATGGGGGAGGCAGCCCTGGGAGCCGTTGCTAGAGCTTGCCGGCGTCCTGGAGGATTTGTGTCGCCTTGGCGGCGGCTTCATCCAGTGCCTGCTTCGAGGTCTTGTCGCCGAGGATCGCCGCCTGCAGCTCGGGATAGACGGCGTTCGAGATCTCGATCCATTCAGGCGTCTGCGGCACGGCGAAGGCGTGCTTGGCCTCTTCCTGGAAAGCGGTAAGAACCTCCTTCTTGTAAGGATCGTTTTCGGCCTGCTTCAGGTCCCAGTCCCAGACCGCGGTGCGGGTCGGCAGCGGACCGGCGGCGGCCTCGCGCTTCTGGCTGTCCTCGTTGGTCAGCCACCAAACCCG
>NZ_RZRW01000053.1:0-1513 GCF_003998745.1 Mesorhizobium sp. M7A.F.Ca.US.014.04.1.1
AGGGCTGAGGCCAAAGGGTCTAGTCGGAACAGAGTGTCATGTTTGAAGTCGGCTGGACCGAAATGCTGGTCATCGCGATCGTCATGATCGTGGTCGTCGGGCCCAAGGATTTGCCCAATATGCTGCGCACCTTCGGCCGCACGACGGCGAAGCTGCGCGCCATGGCATCCGATTTCCAGAAACAGTTCAACGAGGCGCTGAAGGAAGCCGAGCTCGACGACGTCAAGAAGTCCGTCGACGAGCTCAGGGGCATGAGCCCGATGGCCGAGATCAGGAAGCAGCTCAATCCGTTCGAACAGGCCGCGGCCGACGTTCGCTCCGGCGTCGACGCGGCGATGAAGCCGAAGCCGGCAGCCGATCCGGCAACGCCAGCCGCTTCGACCCCGCAGGCGGCCGAGCCGCTGAAGAACGGTGCAACGACCATGCCCGGCGTCAACGGACCGGAAGCAGCGCCGGCAGCGCCGATTTTCCCGGCGATGACCGACGAATCGGTGGTGACGTCATCAGTGCCGACGACACCCGTCGTGGCGCCGAAGGCGTCCACGGCGAAGAAGGCAGCCAAGCCTGCACCGTCAAGGGCGACGCCGGCTATAAAGGCTTCGGCAAATGGCGCTAAAGCTCCTGCAAAAACGGTCACCGCTAAGGCCACGCCTGCGCCCAAGGTGCCAGCGAAGCCGGTGACGGCGGCAATGCCTGAAACGCCCAGGGCCAAGACGCCCGCTGCGGCCAAGGTGATCGCGTCCAAGACCGTAGCGACCAAGACGGGGGCGAAAATCGAACCGAAACCTGCTGCGGCCAAGAAGCCGGCGGCCAAGAAGACGGCTGGAGCCGCCAAGTGAGCGTTTCGGACACCGAAAAGGACGAGATCGAGAAATCGTCGGCGCCGCTGATGGAGCATCTGATCGAGCTGCGCCGGCGGCTGATCTGGTCGCTGGGCGGTTTCTTCGTTGCCTTCCTGGTCTGTTTCTTCTTCGCCAAGAAGCTGTTCAACCTTCTGGTCGTCCCGTTCAAATGGGCGACGCAGTGGGCAGGCCTCGATCCGCACAAGGTCGAGCTGATCTACACGGCGCCGCAGGAATTCTTCTTCACGCAGGTCAAGCTCGCCATGTTCGGCGGCATGGTGATCGCCTTTCCGCTGATCGCCACGCAGATCTACAAATTCATCGCGCCCGGCCTCTACAAGAACGAGCGCAACGCCTTCCTGCCGTTCCTGATCGCGTCGCCAATCCTGTTCCTGATGGGTGCGTCGCTGGTCTATTTCTTCTTCACGCCGATGGTGATGTGGTTCTTCCTCGCCATGCAGCAGGCCGGCACCGACGATCAGGTGCAGATTTCACTGCTGCCAAAGGTGTCGGAATATCTCAGCCTGATCATGACGCTGATCTTCTCCTTCGGCCTGGTGTTCCAACTGCCGGTGGTGACCAGCCTGATGACACGCGTCGGCATGCTGTCGTCCAAGGGGCTGGCCGAGAAGCGCAAATGGGCGATCGTCATCGCCTTCGTCGTCGCGGCG
>NZ_RZRW01000053.1:1523-17708 GCF_003998745.1 Mesorhizobium sp. M7A.F.Ca.US.014.04.1.1
CTGACGCCGCCCGATCCGATGGGCCCGATCGGCGTCGCCATTCCGACCATCCTTCTCTACGAGGTCTCCATCTGGGCTGCCCGGCTGATCGAGCGCGATCAGGAAAAGCAGCGCGTGGCACGCGAGAAGCAGGACGCGGCGGAAGAGGTCGCCGAGAAGAAGCCGGCGGACGCGTCCTCCACCTGAACGGCGCCGCCGCGTCTGGCCAGTCTCGATAGGAATTTTTTCTTGACCTGGTGAGGGCAGCTATGCTATGATTCTCGGTATGGTGCTGACTTGCGCCAGCGACCCGCCGTAGAGGCGGGTTTTTCATTTCAGGCTCTCCCCCGCCTTCAGCCGAAAGCGCGTCAAAGCGTGATCGCATGCTTGCGTTCCCCATGCCCCATCTTGCATCGATCGAGGATGCGGTTTACGCCCTCTGGCTGAAACGCATCGCACTGAAAGCGATGCGTTTCAGTTTTGTTTGAAGCATGTCGTTGTCCCAAACCGCTGCGCACTTTGGGCGACATGCTACCCCGGAGCGTTCAAACCATGCTTGACATCAAATGGATTCGCGACAACCCGAAGGCCCTTGTCGAGGCGCTGGTGAAGCGCTCGTGGTCGGCTGACGAGGCGCAGTCCACGGTCGGCGGGCTGATCGCCTCGGACGAGGCGCGGCGCGAACACGTTACCGAGCTACAGACCAAGCAGGAGCGCCGCAATGCCGCGTCGAAAGAGATCGGCAACGCCATGCGTTCGGGCGATGCTGCCCTGGCCGAGACGCTGAAAGCCGAAGTCGGCGAGATCAAGGTCTTCATCCAGAACGGCGAGGCGCGCGAACGCGAGCTGGACAAGGCGCTGAACGATGCGTTGGCGGTGCTGCCCAACGTGCCGTTCGACGACGTGCCTGTCGGCAAGGACGAGCACGACAATGTCGTCAAGCACATCGTCGGCAAGGTGCCGACGCGGCCGAACTGGGTGAAGGAGCATTTCGAGATCGGCGAAGCGCTCGGCATGATGGATTTCGAGCGCGCGGCAAAGCTGTCAGGCTCGCGCTTCACCGTGCTGAAAAGCGGGCTGGCGCGGATGGAACGCGCGCTCGGCCAGTTCATGCTCGATTTGCACACGACCGAGCATGGCTACGAGGAAGTCATTCCGCCGCTGATGGTCAAGGACGATGTTTTGTTCGGCACCAACCAATTGCCGAAGTTCGAGGAAGATCTGTTCTTTACGCCGCACGGGGAGGGCAGGCTTGGCCTGATTCCCACCGCCGAGGTCCCACTCACCAACCTTGTGCGTGAGGAAATCACCGCGCATGAAAAACTGCCGCTGCGCTACACCGCGCTGACACCGTGCTTCCGTTCGGAAGCGGGCTCGGCCGGGCGCGACACGCGCGGCATGCTGCGCCAGCATCAGTTCTACAAGGTCGAGCTGGTGTCGATCACCGATCAGGAATCGTCACTTGCCGAGCATGAGCGGATGACGCAATGCGCCGAGGAAGTGCTGAAGCGGCTCGGCCTGCCGTTCCGCACCATGACGCTGTGCACCGGCGACATGGGTTTTGGCGCACGCAAGACCTATGACATCGAGGTCTGGCTGCCCGGCCAGAACGCCTATCGCGAGATCTCGTCCTGCTCGGTGTGCGGCGATTTCCAGGCACGCCGCATGGACGCCCGCTACAAGGACAGGGACGGCAAGGGCAACCGCTTCGTCCACACGCTCAACGGCTCGGGCACAGCCGTTGGTCGCGCGCTCATCGCCGTCATCGAAAACTACCAGAACGAGGATGGCAGCGTAACCATTCCTGAAGTGCTGCGGCCTTACATGGGCGGTCTGGAAAAGATCGAAGCGAAATAATGCGTATCCTCCTGACCAATGACGACGGCATTCATGCCGAGGGCCTGGCGTCGCTCGAACGCGTCGCACGTACGCTGTCCGACGATGTCTGGGTGGTGGCGCCCGAGCAGGACCAGTCCGGCTATGCGCATTCGCTGTCGATCTCGGAGCCGCTGCGGCTGCGCAAGATTGGCGAGAAGCATTTTGCCGTGCGCGGCACGCCGACCGATTGCGTCATCATGGGCGTCAAGAAGATCCTGCCTGGCGCACCCGACCTGATCCTGTCCGGCATCAATTCGGGCGCCAACATCGCCGACGATGTCACCTATTCCGGCACCGTCGCCGGCGCCATGGAGGGCGCGCTGCTCGGCATTCGCTCGATCGCGCTCAGCCAGGGGTACAGCTATGTCGGCGAAGATCGCGTCGTGCCCTACGAGACGACGGAGGCGCTGGCGCCGGCGCTGCTGAAGAAACTTGTCGCGACGCCATTGCCGGACGGCGTGCTGCTCAACGTCAATTTTCCCAACTGCACGCCCGAGGAAGTCGCAGGCACGGTGGTCACCTCGCAGGGCAAGCTCGTGCACTCCCTGTGGGTCGACGAGCGCCGTGACGGGCGCGGCCTGCCTTACTACTGGTTGCGTTTCGGCCGCGAGCCGGTCGAAGGCAAGCAAGGCACCGACCTCTACGCCTTGCGCAACCGGCTGGTGTCGGTGACGCCGCTGCAGCTCGACCTTACCGCCCATGAAATCCGTGACCAACTGAGCAAGGCGCTCGCATGAACCAGGGCCTCCCGATCGACGACCGCGAAGGTTTTGCCGCCTTTCTGCTGCGTCTGCGCGGCCGGGGGACTGTGCCGAAGGCGCTGATCGCGGCCTTCGAGGCGACGCCGCGGCGCGGCTTCCTGGCGGCCCAGTTCCATCAGATCGCCTGGTCGGACCGCATGCTGCCGATCGAATGCGGCGAGGCGATCGAAGGCGCCGACATGCAGGCGGCGGTGATCGCCGCACTCACCATCGAGCAGGGCAACCGCGTGCTCGAGATCGGCACCGGCTCGGGCTACACCTCGGCGGTGATGTCGCGGCTGGCCGCGCGGGTCATCACCACCGATCGCTACAAGACGCTCGCCGAGCAGGCGCGGCAACGCTTCGAGGCGCTCGGCATCGGCAATGTGATCGTGCGCCACGCCGATGGTTCCGGCGGGCTGCCGAATGAAGGGCCATTTGACCGCATCGTCGCCTGGGCTGCCTTCGACAGCCTGCCGCGTTTCCTGCTCGACCAGTTGTCGAGCGGCGGTATCGTCATCGCTCCGATCGGCCCCGAAGAGGGCGAACAGGTGCTGGCCAAGCTGACCAAGGTCGGCAGCCGCTTCGAGCGTGAAGACATCGGCCTCGTTCGCCTGCAGCCGATCCTGCGCGGTGTTGCCGCTGTTATCTAGCGCGGATGTCGATGTTCGGCCGCGTCGTGCGCCCGTCTTCGACCCCGGCTGACCTGACCCGAAATCTTCGCACGGCTCGCTCTCTAATATTTTAAGAAAAATTGCGTCGGATTCCATGAGGTTAACCGTCGAGTAACATTAACGCGCTTTAATCATGCCTAGTTTGTACCGGGTATGTGCGGGTTAGTGCGATGCAACTCAGTGTTTTGAAGACAAACGGTCGCAATCTGGCGCGAGGCTGCGCCATTCTGATGGTCGCGGGTGCTGCTGCGGGGTGCAGTTCCCAGGTTTCGCGGTTCAATGGCGTCGACGACGTCTTTACATCCTCGACCAACAATCAGCGCGCCATCATCAACAAGCAGGATGCCGTACAGCAGCCCTATCCGGGCGATGTCGCCGCCGCTCCGATCGATGGCAGCCATACACAATCGGTCAGCCGCTCCAGCCTCGAGCCGGTCTCGACGCGGCCGCTGCCGCCGCCCGTTGCCCAAGCGCAGCAGGCGCCGGCATCGAAGCCGGTGCGCACCGCATTGGCCCCGGCACCGCATGTCGACAGGACCACGACCGGCACCGTCGCTCCGGCGGCGTCGCCTTTCAAGGTTTCGCAACCTGACGAACCCCGCGTGGCTGCTTCCGGCACTCCGCATGCAACCGAGATCGTCGTCAGGGACGGCGAAACGATCGGCGGCCTGGCGCAGCGCTACAAGGTGCCGTCCGACGTGATCATGAAGGTCAACGGGCTGAGCGCGACCAAGGGGCTGAAGACCGGCCAGAAGCTGGTCATCCCGGCCTATGCCTATTCCAGCAAAGGCGAGGCGAAGGTCGCGGATGCCAAGCCGGCGAAAGACGGCAAGCACAACCTGCCGGCCACTGCGCCGGACAAGGTCGCCGTTCTGCCGCAGCAGCCGAAGCCTAAGGAAGGCAAGTCCGCCGCTCAGGTCGACGCGTCGGCCGCAGCAAACCAGCCCAAGGAGCCCAAGCCGCAGGTTGCCAAGACGACCGGCGCTGCCGGGACCTACACGGTCCAGTCGGGCGACACGATGTCTTCGATTGCCAGGAAGACCGGCGTCGGCGTCGTTGCTCTAAAGCAGGCCAACGGGATGAAGGACGGACTGCTCAAGATCGGCCAGACCCTGAAGGTGCCGGCCGGCGGAACCGCGACCGTCGCCGCTGCCAAGCCGGCCAAGGTCGATCCGGTGACGACGGCCACCACGCAGCCCGCGGCAAAGACCACGCCGTCTGAAACGCTGGCGTCCTACACGCCGCCGAAAAAGGATTCGAAGGTCATCCAGCAGGCCGAGGCCGACGATGCCGTCGCGCCAGACGCCACCGGCATCGGCAAGATGCGCTGGCCGGTGCGCGGCCGCGTGATTTCCGGTTTCGGCTCGGGCAAGGACGGCGTCGATATCGCCGTGCCGACGGGCACACCGGTCAAGGCGGCCGAGAACGGTGTCGTCATCTATGCCGGCGACGGCCTCAAGGAATTCGGCAACACGGTGCTGGTGCGCCACGAGAACGGCCTGGTCACCGTCTACGGCCATGCCAGTTCGATCGAGGTGCAGCGCGGCCAGAAGGTCAAGCGCGGCCAGGAGATCGCGCTGTCGGGCATGAGCGGCACGACGGACTCGCCGAAGCTGCACTTCGAAGTGCGCAAGAATTCGGCGCCAGTCGATCCCTCCGGTTATCTCGAATAGTCGGGGCTGTTTCGAATAGAAGAAAAAAAGCAATTTGCGGGCCGTCTGACCTCCAGTCCGGCCCGCCGGCTCAGCCCGTTCCGAAAGGAGCGGGCTTTTTCAGTTCCGGTGCGACGCGCCAGTCTTCAAGCTTCAAAGATGGTCGCGCAGAGTGTCGGCGATCATGACGCCAAGGCTGCTGGCCTTGACGCCGAGAAGCGTCTCCGCGTCGGAGGAATCGACCAGCAAGGGTTTGTCGAAGAGATAGCTCATCTCGATGAGCTCATGCATGCCCAATGCTTCCATTTCGGAGATGGAATAGGAGCGTGTTCCTGGAATTTCACGGTGAAGCATTGCCGCGGTCGCCCGGATGAGTTCCCGGGGTGGGGCGTGTTGCGATGGAACATGGAACGCCCGTCCCCATTCGCCCGTGTAGCGCGAGGCAGCGACCAGTGTCCTGGCCACGTCCTTCGTGAAGGACCAGGCGTGAGTTGCGTCGAGGTTTCCGATGAAAGCCGTCGGTTTCCCTTCGATTATGGAGGGCAGCGCGACCAGTGAGAAAGAGCTGATCGCGCCATGTCCAAGATAATCGCTGGACCGCACTTCGACGGCCGGCACGTCCGCACGGACCGCCCGCTGCCACATGATCGTCCGGGCGGTTCCTTTCTTCGAAGTCGGATCCAGAGACAGGTCGGAGTGAAGCGGGCTTTCGGCATCTTTGCCATAGCCATAGAGATTTCCGAGCACCACAAGCTTCGCGCCGACCGCTTCGGCAGCCCGCACGGTGCCGTCGATGATTGGGAAGAAGTCGGTCGGCCAGCGGTGATAGGCGGCCATGGCGCACATGAAGATCGCGTCGGCGTTTCGGCTGATACGCGCCAGTTCCGCGGCATTGGTGGCGTCGGACTGCACGGTCCGGACGTTTTGCAGCGCGTTCGAACCGACACTCCGGCTCGTCAAGACAACATCATGGCCTTCTTCGCCCAGAAGCCGCGCGGTCTCGCGACCAACCGGGCCTGCTCCCACAACAACATAGAAACTCATGGCATAACCTCTCATCCAAGTTTTATGGAGAGGCGTAGGTACATAGCCACGGCATTGAAAATCGCGCGGGAATTGCCAAGTCTTGAACAGGTTTTGCCATGAATCGAGAAAGCATGCTCTCGCAAGTCGCCCCGGCCCGATCCCCGTCCGACGTAACATTGGCCTCCCGGCATGTCGAAGCCGGGGTCCATCGTCTGCTCCGGGCGCCACACCATCGCATCATGGTGCATGCAAGTGCCGCGACGCGCTCCTACTGCCATGAGGTTCGACGATATTTCGTCAGGCGCGCCGGCGATATCGACCTGGTGCCCGCCGGTCAGGAGGGTGGGTTCGAGGCTGAGACCCCGTTCGACACGATCGAGATCGCGTTACAACCGGCCTTGATGGAAAGGGTGGCAGCCGAACTTGGCAAGGCGCGCGCATTGCCGCTCGGCACACGTCACCTGCTTCGTGACCAGCGCATCGAACACCTCGCGCGAGCACTGGAGAGCGATCTCAATGCGAAGTCGCCGAGCGGGTCGTTGTTTGCCGACAGCATCGGCGCCGCGCTCGCTGTGAGGCTGCTTGGCCTCGGTGAACCTGATATCGATCGCGCGAACCGGCTGTCGGATACTCAGCTCAAGCGCGTGCTGGAGCATATCGAGGTTGCGCTGCACGAACCCCTATCGATCCATCGACTGAGCCGGGTTGCCGGCGCCAGCAGTTCGCACTTGCGGACATGGTTCAAGGCGGCGACGGGCTTCACCCTGCACCGCTACGTGCTACGGCGTCGCGTCGAACGCGCACGCGTCCTGCTGCAGCAAGGCGATCTCAGCACAAGCGAGGTGGCGGAATTGACGGGCTTCGCGCACCAGTCACATCTGGCGCATTGGATGCGGCGTGAGATCGGCCAAACGCCGCGTGATTTGCGGCGGTCGCAGCCGCCCAAATGATCTTGTCATCGGATGGCGTTGGCGACGCTATCCAACGCATCAGTCCTTCAGCGGTTTGCCGAGCCGGCCAGCCAAATCCTGGGTGAACTGCCAGGCGACGCGGCCCGAGCGGCTGCCGCGCGTCGTCGCCCATTCCAATGCTTCGGCGCGCAGCGTGTCGGGATCGATTGTCAGCCCGTGATGGCGGACATAGCCGTCGATCATGTCGAGATACTCGTCCTGCGAACATTTGTGGAAACCGAGCCACAGCCCGAAGCGGTCGGACAGCGACACCTTTTCCTCGACCGCTTCGGACGGGTTGATCGCGGTCGAGCGTTCATTGTCGATCATGTCGCGCGGCAAAAGATGGCGGCGGTTCGAGGTGGCGTAGAAGATGACATTGGCTGGACGGCCCTCGACGCCGCCTTCGAGCGCTGCCTTGAGCGATTTGTAGGAGGTGTCGTCATGGTCGAAGGAGAGGTCGTCGCAAAACAGGATGAAGCGGAAGGGCGCCGCCTTCAGCAGACCCATCAGCTTCGGCAGCGTGTCGATGTCCTCGCGGTGGATCTCGATCAGCTTCAACGGCAGGTCGGACCTGGCCTTGGCGTTGATCTCCGCATGCACGGCCTTGACCAGCGACGATTTGCCCATGCCGCGCGCGCCCCACAACAACACATTGTTGGCCGGGTAGCCGGCAGCGAAGCGTTCGGTGTTGTCGACAAGGATGTCGCGGACGCGGTCGACGCCACGGATCAGTCCGATGTCGACGCGGTTAACCCTGTGCACCGGTTCCAGATAGCCCGGATCGGCCTGCCAAACGAAGCAATCAGCCTCGCGGAGGTCGGTTTGGGGCACCGGCGGCGGGGCAAGGCGGCTCACCGCTTCGATCAGCCGGTCGAGTTTCTGGTTCAGGGCCTCAATGCTGCTGTCGGTCATGTCTGTCTTTTGTTTTCGCGTTTTTGATGTCTTGGGGCGTGAAGCTGCCCGATTTCGCCTGATACAAAACCGGTTGCAACCTTTTGTTCGAGCATAATTTTTTGCGGAAACCGGCTCGCGCTTTTTGCGATCCTGCTCTAACACGGCTCAACAGGCCGGAAAAGCAGCCGATTTGGCCGGCCGCGCAGTTGCATTGACAACTTTACCGACTATATTCCGGCCAAATTTCAAGGGGCCGCCAGATTGGCGGCTGTTTTCAAAATTCAGGAGTACCTCGATGTTCGTGACACCGGCATACGCCCAAGGCGTCGGCGCTTCTCCCGACATGTTCATCAGCATTTTGCCGTTTGTCCTGATTTTCGTGATCATGTATTTTCTGATCATCCGGCCGCAGCGCACGCAGCTGAAGAAGCGTGGCGAGATGCTGGCCGCGGTCCGTCGCGGCGACACGGTCGTCACCGGCGGCGGCTTCGTCGGCAAGGTGACCAAGGTGATCGACGACAACGAGCTCGAGGTCGACCTCGGCAATGGCTTGAAGGTGACGGCGCTGCGCTCGACGATCGCCGATGTGCGCGTCAAGGGCGAGCCGGTGGCCAACCAGAACGCCAAGAAATAATCCAATTTTAGGCGGAGCGATCCGCGGACACGCTCTGACGGACGACGCCATATGTTGTATTTCTCGCGCTTCAAGATGATCCTGATCTGGGTGGCCGTGGCCATCACGGTGATCCTCGCCGCGCCCAACCTGTTCTCCGCCAGCACGCTGGCGCAACTGCCCAACTGGGTGCCGAAGCGGCAGATGACGCTCGGCCTCGACCTGCAGGGTGGTTCGCACATCTTGCTGGAAATGAACCAGAACGATCTGATCAAGGACCGGCTGGAGACGACGCGCGACGAAATCCGCACGCTGCTGCGCGACGCCAAGATTGGCTATACCGGCCTTGCCGGCACGGGGCGGACCCTGCAGGTTCGCATTACCGATCCCGCCCAGATCGATGCCGCCAAGACGGCGCTGAAGACGCTGACCGATCCGGTCGCCGCCGGCCTGTTCACCGGCGGTTCCGTGCAGGAAATGACGCTCGACGATTCCGAGCCCGGCCTGCTCAAGTTCAACGTCCCCGATGCCGGCATCAAATACCGCACGTCGACCGCGCTGACGCAGTCGATCGAGGTGGTCGAACGCCGCGTCAACGAACTCGGCACGACCGAACCCATCGTGCAGCGGCAGGGCGACGACCGTATCCTTGTCCAGGTGCCGGGTCTTCAGGACCCGCAAAGGCTGAAGGAAATCCTCGGCCAGACCGCCAAGCTGACCTTCCAGATGGTCGACCAGTCGATGCCGGTGCAGGACGCGCTCAACGGCCGTCCGCCTGCCGGCTCGTCGGTGCTGTATTCGCAGGACGATCCGCCGGTTCCGTATCTGATCGAGAACCGCGTCATCGTCTCGGGCGAAAACCTCGTCGATGCGCAGGCGACCTACAATTCGCAGAACAACGAGCCGGTGGTGTCGTTCCGCTTCGATTCGAAGGGGGCGGCGCGCTTCGGCCAGGCCACGGCGCAAAATGTCGGCAAGCTGTTCGCCATCATCCTCGACAACCAGGTGATTTCGGCGCCGCAGATCCGCGAGCCGATCCTCGGCGGCACCGGCCAGATCTCCGGCAATTTCACCGCCCAGAGCGCCAACGATCTCGCCGTGCTGCTGCGCGCCGGCGCGCTGCCGGCGACGCTAACCGTCATCGAGGAGCGTACCGTTGGTCCGGGCCTTGGCCAGGATTCGATCCATGCCGGCAAGGTTGCCGGCATCATCGGTTCTATCCTCGTCGTTGCCTTCATGTTCGTCGCCTACGGCTTCCTCGGCTTCCTCGCCAACATCGCGCTGGCGGTGCACGTGGCGATGATCGTCGGCGTGCTCTCGCTGCTTGGCGCGACGCTGACCTTGCCTGGTATCGCCGGTATCGTGCTGACCATCGGCATGGCGGTCGATTCCAACGTGCTGATCTACGAGCGCATCCGCGAGGAGCGGCGCGCCGGCCGCTCGGTCATCCAGGCGATCGATACCGGTTTCACCAAGGCGCTGGCGACCATCGTCGATTCCAACATCACCTCGCTGATCGCCACCGTGGTGCTGTTCTATCTCGGTACCGGGCCGGTGAAGGGCTTTGCCATCACCTATGCCATCGGCATTCTGACGACCGTCTTCACCGCCTTCACCTTCACCCGTCTGCTGGTCTCGATCTGGCTGCGGCGTGCTCGCCCGAAGGAATTGCCGAAGGCGCCGGTGACCTTCGTTCCGCCCGGCACCAAGATCCCCTTCATGGGCATCCGTCGCTGGACGTTCACGCTGTCCAGCGCACTTTCGATCCTGTCGGTGGTGCTGTTCATGACCGTCGGCATCAACTACGGCATCGATTTCAAGGGCGGTTCGCTGATCGAAGTGCAGGCCAAGAGCGGCAATGCCGATCTCGCCGACCTCCGCGCGCGGCTGACCGAACTCAACATCGGTGAAGTCCAGGTGCAGCAGTTCGGTACGCCGAACGACGTGCTGATCCGCGTCGGGACGCAGGATG
Organism: Mesorhizobium sp. M7A.F.Ca.US.014.04.1.1; assembly: GCF_003998745.1. NCBI lineage: Bacteria > Pseudomonadati > Pseudomonadota > Alphaproteobacteria > Hyphomicrobiales > Phyllobacteriaceae > Mesorhizobium > Mesorhizobium sp. M7A.F.Ca.US.014.04.1.1. The sequence continues at coordinate 11,905 of NZ_RZRW01000053.1, forward strand.
GTGGCGAAAATGCCGAGCAGACCGTCATCGACAAGGTGCGCGGCGAGCTGCAGGATAATTATGACTTCCGCCGCGTCGAAGTGGTGGGACCGACCGTGTCCGGCGAGCTCGCCAAGCAAGGCACGATCGCCATGCTGATCGCGTTGCTCGGTATCCTGATCTATGTCTGGTTCCGCTTCGAATGGCAGTTCGCGGTCGGCGCCATCGTGGCGACGGTGCACGATGTGGTCATGACGCTCGGCTTCTTCGTCATCTCCGGGCTGGAGTTCAACCAGTCGTCACTGGCGGCGATCCTGACGATCATCGGCTATTCGCTGAACGATACGATCGTGGTCTATGACCGTGTCCGAGAGGATCTGCGAAAATACAAGCGCATGCCGCTGCCGCAACTCCTGAACAACGCCATCAACGAGACGCTGTCGAGAACGACGCTGACCTCGGTGACGACGATCCTGGCGCTGCTGGCGCTGGTGCTTTTCGGCGGCGAGGTGATCCGCTCGTTCACCATGGCCATGCTGTTCGGCGTCATCTTCGGCACCTATTCGTCGATCTTCATCGCCGCCCCGCTGCTGATCCTGTTCAAACTGCGGCCGCAGGCTACGGCCGACGAGGAGAAGCCGGTCAATGGCGGCAAGGCGGTCGCGACCTGACGCGCGCCCCCGAAGAGGTTTAACGGTGACCAGCAAAGGCATCGTCATCCGCGAGGCGCATTTCCCGGGCCGCGCGCCGATCGAAGCCTACGGCAATGGCGGATTCCGCTTTGCCGACATGTCGCATCGCGGTTCGCTGCTCTGTCTGCCATCCGGCATCCATGGCTGGGAGCCGGTGGACCCCTTGGCGCTGACGGTGGCGGATTTTGACAGGCTGCTGTCCGAGGCCGACAAGATCGAGATCCTGCTGGTCGGCATGGGCAGGGATCTTCGGCCGTTGCCCGCTGCATTGCGGGCCGCGCTGAAGGCCGCCGGCGTTGCATCCGACCCGATGTCGACGGGGGCCGCGGTGCGGACCTACAATGTCCTTCTGGCGGAAGAGCGCGCCGTGGCCGCCGCGCTCATTGCCGTCGATTGACATGTCTCGAAGCGCTGAAATCGTCATGGACGCGGTGCGCGCCGCCGATCATGATCGCTATCTGACCGCGCTCTACGCGCCGGACGGCAAGCGCGACGCGCTGTTTTCGCTCTACGCCTTCAACGCGGAGATATCAGGTATTCGCGATCGCATCCATGAGGCGCTACCGGGCGAGGTGCGGCTGCAATGGTGGCGCGATGTCATTGCCGCCGGCGGCGAGGCCGGCGCCGGCCATCCCACTGCCGAAGCCGTGAACGCTACGATAGCGACATTCGGCCTGCCGAAGCCGGCCTTCGAGAACATGCTCGATGCGCGCATCTTCGACCTCTACGACGACCCGATGCCGTCGCGCACCGATCTGGAAGGCTATTGCGGCGAGACGGCCGCAGCGCTCATCCAGCTTGCGGCGATGGTGCTCGATCCCGTCGAGGCGCCGCGCTTTGCCGAACTGGCGGGCAGGGCAGGCTGCGCACAGGCGATGACCGGCCTGCTGCTGCTGTTGCCGCTGCACCGCCAGCGCGGACAATGTTTTGTCCCGGCCGACATTCTGGCGGCAGCGGGATCGTCGCCGGAAGAATTCGTCACCGGCGACGGCGGATCCGGCGCCAAACGCGCGGTGGCGGCGATGATGGCGCTGGCACGGGAACATCTTTCCGCCTTCGAGCAAGGCGCACCGGCTCTCCCGGTCTCGCTGCGCCCGGCATTCCTGCCGCTGGCCCTGTCGCGCGCCTATCTCGGCAAGATGGAGAATGGCTCGCCGTTCGGTGGCGTGGCGCGGCTCTCGGCCTTGCGCCGGCATTGGCTATTGCTGCGCCGCGCGAGCAAGGGTTGGCCAGCACTTTGACGTAAACGTCAACCGTGCTAAGAAGTCTCCGCGCCAAAACTGTCGCCATAGACGACAGGCCGGCCGGAGGAGATACCCATTCAATGAGCTTGCCTTTGCTGGTTGCGATCGTCGCCCTTGGCATCGCGCTGTCGGTTGCCGCGGTGCATTTCACTGGCGGCAGCAAGACGGCGACGCTCAGTGGCGCAGATCATGCGAAGAGCCGGTTCGCCGAGGATTTTCCCGACGAGATCGTGGCGGCAGTCCGCCTGACAGCAGATGCCGGGACCGCGTTCCTGGATATCGGGCGAGGGCGCTTCGGGATCGTTCACAGCGTAGGCGACTGCTTCTTGACCCGCATCGTCACGCCTCAAGATGTCACGATTTTGGACGCTGGAGACGGGAATACGGTCTCGCTGCGGCTCGCCGATTTCACCTGGAAGGGCGGCCGCTTCCGCTTTGCCAGCGCAACGGATGCGCAAGGCTTGCTGAAGGCGCTTGAGCCGCAGAGTTTCGGCGGAGAGGCGGCATGATGGACGACTACAATTTTCCGCAGGTCACTCAACTGGCCATCCCGTTCTTCGTTGTCGCGATCCTGATCGAGCTTTGGTTGGTGCGCACCGGCCGTGCCAAGGGTTCGTTCGAAACGCGCGACACATTGACCAGCCTGATGATGGGTACCGGCAATGTCGTTGCCGGGCTGCTGCTTGGCGTCGTGTCCTACTGGGCGTTGCTGTGGCTCTGGCAGTTCCGCGTCTTCAATCTCGGCCTGTCGATCTGGGTCTTTCTGGTGGCCTTCCTGCTCGATGATCTGCGCTACTATTTCTATCACCGCATCGCGCACCGGGTGCGCTGGGTGTGGGCCGAACACGTCAACCACCATTCCAGCCAGCACTACAATCTGTCGACAGCGCTGCGGCAGAGCTGGACGGGCCTGTTCACCTTCATGTTCGTGCTGCAGGCGCCGCTGGTGCTGCTCGGCTTCCACCCGGCGGTGATTGCCTTCACCTTCGGCTTCAATTTGGTCTGGCAATTCTGGATCCACACCGAGACCATCGGCAAGATGTGGGGCTGGTTCGAGTTCGTCTTCAACACGCCCTCACACCACCGCGTCCACCACGCCACCAATCCGCGCTATCTCGACGCCAACTATGCCGGCACGCTGATCATCTGGGACCGCATGTTCGGCACCTTCGTCGGGGAACTGGAAGAAGACCGGCCGCGCTACGGCATCGTCAGGAATCTCGGCACCTTCAATCCGCTGAAAGTGGCATTCCATGAATGGATCGGCATGTTCAGGGATGCCTTTGCGCCCGGTCTGACCTTGAGCGATCGCCTGAACTATCTGATCAAGCCTCCCGGCTGGAGCCATGACGGCTCGCGCGAGACTTCGGAGAGTTTGAAGGCTGCCTATGTCAGGCGAAATCCTGCTGAGGCGGGGAAGCCTGGGTTGCCAAGCGTGGGGGTCGAGCCCGCCGAGTAGAACTTCTTATGTCAGGAGGGTCCGTCGTCATCGCTGTCGTACGCCAATTGCGCGATTCGTTCCCTCACTTGCGCGATGGCGTGATCCAGCGGAATAGCGGGACGCGTATCTTCGATCGAAGCCTTTATCTTGGCCCGGATCGCGGCTAGGCGCTCGGCATGCTCCTCTTCCTCGCGCTGGAAGGCCCGGAGCGCCGCGCGGATGACTTCGCTCGCCGAGCCGAAAGAGCCGTCTTCGACTTTTTGGCGGATAAGGCGGGCCATTGCTGGCGTGACTGTGACAGAAAGTTTCTCGGCGAATTCCGTGGAACGGCTCCCATTGGACAGCAAGTGGGATTGTATCCTGCTTCATCCGTGCGGCCAACGATGAGGTCCTAGCGCCTGGGTTTCGCCCGGCCAGCTTCCGAACCATCCGGCATGGTGGCGCTAATGCGCCGAGTTGTGCCGAAATGCCGGCCGAATTCATGGCCCCCCAAATCTGTAAAATTGGCTTCGAACTCAACCAGCGCGTCGACAATAGCCGGCGCCTCCGAGCTGGGAGCCTCCTGCGTGAATCGTGCACTGAGGTAGGCGCCATGAGGATGTGAGGGATCCAGACGGGCTTGGATCGCCCAGAAGGATGACAGCGAATAGATCGCTTTCATGAAATCCAGAATTAGCCGGTCATTGTAGGGACCTTCGACAGGCTGAACGGCAATGATTCTCTTCAAGCTTCGATCACGGTTCTCATTGTAATTTTCATTTTCGTACAGCCAACCTTGGCCCCCGTGAGGCTGACCTATTAGCGCCTCGATAGCGGGTATATGAACTTCGCGCAGCTTCCGCAGGTTGGTGCATCTGACATAGATGCTCCAGCAAATTTCGTAGTCGCCGGCGAAAGGTTCGCCACTCGGCGGCAGGTCCGACGGCAGAAGCTGGTGCAGCTCGGAGTGCTTGGCCACGGACTACTCGGCGGCTTGCGCTTGTGCCGGCAGCCCTAGCCATTCTCGGCAATCAGCCTGCGCACGCGATGTGATGGCGTGCCGCTTGGCAACGGTCTTGTCCTTGCCGCGCATGCGTTTGCCCTCGGCCTTCGGAGCTTCGACAGGTGGGAACAGGCCGAAATTGACGTTCATCGGCTGGAATGAGCGCTTTCCCGGCTCGTCATCGGAGACAATATGACCGCCGGTGATGTGGTTGAGCAGAGCGCCGAAGGCCGTGGTCAGCGGCGGCAGGGACGGAGCAAGGCCGAGCCGCTCCGCTGCGGCGAAGCGGCCGGCGAGCAGGCCGATGGCCGCACTTTCGACATAGCCTTCGCAGCCGGTGATCTGGCCGGCGAAACGCAGGCCGGGCCGCGACTTCAGTTGCAGCGAAGCGTCGAGCAAGGTCGGCGAGTTGATGTAGGTGTTGCGGTGCAGGCCGCCGAGACGGGCGAAATCAGCGTTTTCGAGACCCGGTATGGTGCGGAAGATGCGCACCTGCTCGGCATGCTTCAACTTGGTCTGGAAACCGACCATGTTGTAGAGCGTGCCCAGCGCATTGTCCTGCCGCAACTGGACGACGGCATAGGCCTTTACCGTCGGATTGTGGGCATTGGTCAGCCCCATCGGCTTCATAGGCCCGTAGCGTAGCGTCTCGACACCGCGCTCGGCCATGACTTCGATCGGCAGGCAGCCGTCGAAATAGGGCGTGCCTTCCCATTGCTTGAATTCGGTTTTCTGGCCGTCGACCAGCGCTTGCACGAAGGCAAGGTACTGGTCCTTGTCCATCGGACAATTGATGTAGTCCTTGCCGGTGCCGCCTGGCCCGACCTTGTCGTAGCGCGACTGGAACCAGCAGGTATTCATGTCGATCGTGTCGAAATGGATGATCGGCGCAATGGCGTCGAAGAAGGCGAGCGCATCGGCGCCGGTCGCTTCCGCGATCGACTGGGCAAGCCCGGGGGCGGTCAACGGACCCGTGGCAACGATCGCCTGGTCCCAATCCGTCGGCGGCAGACCTGGCACTTCCTCGCGCCGGATGGTGATCAGCGGGTGTGCTTCGAGTTTTTTCGTCACGGCATCGGCGAATCCGTCGCGATCGACGGCCAGCGCGCCGCCGGCCGGAACCTGGTTGGCGTCGCCGGCGCTCATGATCAACGAGCCGGCCAGCCGCATTTCGGCGTGCAACAGGCCGACCGCGTTGTTGTCGGCGTCGTCGGAGCGGAAGGAATTGGAACAGACGAGCTCGGCCAGGCTATCGGTCTTGTGCGCATCGGTGCCACGAACGGGCCGCATTTCATGCAGGATGACGGGCACGCCGGCTTGCGCTGCCTGCCAGGCGGCTTCGGAACCGGCGAGGCCGCCGCCGATGATGTGGATTGGGTTTTTGCTCATGAGCGCCGGAATAATCGCTTGGTGCGGCGATTGCAATTGCCGTGCGCGGTGCGGGGCAAACAGCTGCTGATGGGAGC
>NZ_RZRW01000531.1:0-3886 GCF_003998745.1 Mesorhizobium sp. M7A.F.Ca.US.014.04.1.1
CGGCGACACCGCCGAGAACGATGAGGTCGGCCAGCGAGATCTTTTTCCCGCCGGTCTGTGCCGCGTTGAACTCCTTCTGGATGGCTTCCAGCCTGGCCAGCACCTTCGACAGTTCCGCCGGCTGGTTAACCTCCCAATCCTTCTGCGGCGCCAGCCGGATGCGTGCACCATTGGCACCACCGCGCTTGTCGGAATTGCGGAACGTCGAGGCCGAGGCCCACGCCGTCGAGACCAATTCGGAAACCGACAGGCCCGATGCCAGGATCTTCGCCTTCAGCGACGCAATGTCCTGCTCGCCGACCAGTTCGTGGTCGACCGCGGGGATCGGATCCTGCCAGATCAGTTCTTCCTTGGGCACGAGCGGGCCGAGATAGCGAACGACCGGACCCATGTCGCGATGGGTCAGCTTGAACCATGCGCGGGCAAAGGCGTCGGCGAACTGGTCCGGATGCTCATGGAAGCGCCGCGAGATCTTCTCGTAGGCCGGATCGACCCGCAGCGCGAGATCGGTCGTCAGCATGGCAGGCGCGCGGCGCTTGGACGGATCGTGGGCATCCGGCACGGTTCCGGCGCCGGCGCCGCCCTTCGGCGTCCACTGATGAGCGCCCGCCGGGCTCGTGGTCAGCTCCCATTCGAAGTTGAACAGATTGTCGAAGAAGTTGTTGCTCCACTTGGTCGGCGTCGTGGTCCAGGTCACCTCGAGGCCCGAGGTGATGGCATCGCCGGCGATGCCCGTGGCATGCTTGCTCGACCAGCCGAGGCCCTGCGCCTCGATGCCGGCGCCTTCCGGCTCCGCACCCACAAGCGAGGCATCGCCGGCGCCGTGGGTTTTGCCGAAGGTGTGGCCGCCGGCGATCAGCGCCACGGTCTCCTCGTCGTTCATGGCCATGCGGCCGAACGTCTCGCGAATATCGCGTGCCGAGGCCAGCGGATCCGGCTTGCCGTTCGGCCCTTCCGGATTGACATAGATCAGTCCCATCTGGACGGCGCCGAGATGGCCCTGGAGTTCGCGGTCGCCGGAGTAGCGCTTGTCGTCGAGCCACTTGGTTTCCGAACCCCAATCGACGTCCTGTTCGGGTTCCCAGACGTCGGCGCGGCCGCCAGCGAAACCGAAGGTCTTGAAGCCCATCGATTCCAGCGCGACGTTGCCGGTGAGGATCAGCAGGTCGGCCCAGGAGATCTTGCGCCCATATTTCTGCTTGACCGGCCACAGCAGCCGGCGCGCCTTGTCGAGATTGGCATTGTCCGGCCAGCTGTTGAGCGGAGCAAAACGCTGCTGGCCGGCCCCGGCGCCGCCACGGCCGTCGCCGATGCGGTAGGTGCCGGCACTGTGCCAGGCCATGCGGATGAACAGCGGCCCGTAATGGCCGAAGTCGGCCGGCCACCAATCCTGCGAATCCGTCATCACCTGGTGCAGGTCCTTGATCACCGCATCGAGATCGAGCGACTTGAATTCCTCGGCATAGTCGAACTCTTCGCCCATCGGGTCCGAAAGGTTCGACTGCTGATGGAGAACGCCAAGGTCCAGTTGGTTCGGCCACCAGTCACGGTTCGTCCTGCTGGAGGATCCGTGCGCAACGGGGCATTTGCCGGCACTGGGATCATCGGTCTGTGCGTCCATGTTCTTCTCTCCGATCGTGGCTGTGTTGAGCTGTTCAACTGCTGCGTGAACAGGGACACAAAAATGTCCCTGTAGGCGGTCCGTTTCATGGCTGGCGCGATGACCTGAGCCCGATACGCGACCGAATATGTTGGATGTCCTGTTGCTGCGGGCATGCGCCTCACCAGGCGGTCCCGGCTGCTCCTCATCTTCGTTACGACTCCTATAGCAAAGCCGCTTGATTAATTTAAGTTGGATTTCCTGATTGCAGCGATAAGATGACATTATGACAAACCTGACGCTGAAGCAGCTGCGTTATTTCGAGGCGCTGGCCCGGCACAATCATTTCGGCCGCGCCGCCGATGCCTGCTCGATCTCGCAGCCCGCCATCTCGGTGCAGATCCGGGAGTTGGAGGAAACGCTGGGCACGGAGCTTTTCCAAAGAGGCCCACGCCAGGTCCGGCTGACCAATTTCGGCGAGGAATTCGCCTTGCGCGTCCGCGACATCCTGCGCTCGGTGGATGAGCTGACGGATCTGGCCCGCGCCTCGCGCGACCGGCTGGTGGGACGGTTGCGCATCGGCGTGATCCCGACGATCGCACCCTACCTCCTGCCTGCCATCATCGGCAACCTCGCCCGCATGCATGACGGGCTCGATATCCACGTGCGCGAAACGCAAACGCAAAAGCTGATCCAGGAACTGGCCGACGGCCGGCTTGACGCGGCCATCGTCGCCTTGCCGGTGTCGGAACCCTCGCTGACGGAAATCGTGCTGTTTGCCGAGAACTTCGTGCTGGTCCGGCCCGGCGAGGACGAGGGAAAGCCGGTCCCCAACCGCGAAATGCTGCGCGAGATGCGGCTGCTCCTGCTGGAGGAAGGCCATTGTTTTCGCGACCAGGCGCTGTCGTTCTGCAACATGCATTCGGCGCGGCCAAGGGAGTTGCTGGACGGCAGCTCGCTGTCGACCCTGGTGCAGATGGTCGGCGCCGGTGTCGGCGTCACCTTGATTCCCGAAATGGCCGTGCCGGTGGAGACGCGCTCGGCGGCGGTGTCTGTCGCCCACTTTGCCAACCCCCAACCGTCGCGGACGATCGGCATGATCTGGCGCAAGACAAGCCCGATCGCCAAACAGCTGATGCTTATATCCGAAGTGGTTCGCCAGGCGGCCGAAACGTTGCGCGCGCAGCACAATCCGGCATCGGTTGAGCTGAACTTGGTAGCAGCCGCCCAATGAAGGCTTGGCTGACCCGATCGTCAGCCTGCCGCGTGGAACCGGATCTCGCCCTTGTTCAGGAAGCAGGTCTTGTTGAACAGCGACAGATCCAGAGGGTTCGGCAACCGCACATCGCCGATATCGGGAACCGGCTTCTGCGCCGGGTCGTAGGACCGGTCGATCTGCGAGATGAAGACGAGGATCAATCCCCTGTCGCCGGCAAACGCTTTCAGCGTGCGAACCTGCGCCATCAGCTCCGGATTTTGCCGCTTTTGGTCGAGCAGTTGCAGGTAGTCGATCACCACCAGCGTGCCGCGCGGCGCCGAGCCCAATGCCTTGACGATGTAGTCGGCGCTGATGGCGTCGGAATTGTCGAACACGAACCGGTCGTTGAACTGCACCGGGTCTGCCCCGATGGCTCGAAATCGGTCGAGCACATCCCGCTGCGTATACTCCAGCGTGAAGAACACGCCCCGACTGCCGGACTTCATGGCTTCGATTGCCAGTTCGAGACTCATCAGCGTCTTGCCGTGGCCGGGTCGTGCACCCACCAGGACCAGATCGCCGGGCGCAAGTTGCGCAAACAGTGTGCCGGCAGGCGCCGCCCCGGCTGCCTTGGCCGCAAGCAGGCTCCAACTGGCGAAGCCTTCCCGTACTGCAACACGGTCAAGCGCTTCGTGGAGCGGAATTTTGGCCTCGCGGGACAACAGCCTGGCTTGACGCTTCAGATGATAGATGGGCGCGGACAGCTTCATGACAAACCTCCTGGTGCGAGCCGTTTTCGCAACCCCTCCTTATGCCAAGCGCTCGAACAGTTGGTTCGGTGATGAGAGAGCCCTGCATGGATGATGCTTTCCCGGCGGAGGGAGGAGGCGTGAGCCACGCCAGAATCAGATGATAGCTCAATCCCTGCGTATCGAAAATCGCGGAACTCGAGAGATCAGGTTCCGAACCCGCGGCTTTTCGCGATAGGAATTTTTTCTTGACTCCCTGCACTCAGCTATGGTACATATTTGTCAATGGTGCTGATTTGCGCCGATGGCCCGACGCACATGAGTCGTTTTTTGTTTATG
>NZ_RZRW01000532.1:0-3810 GCF_003998745.1 Mesorhizobium sp. M7A.F.Ca.US.014.04.1.1
CAGCGACATGGACAAATACCCCCATGAATTTTCCGGCGGCCAGCGCCAGCGCCTGTCGATCGCCCGCGCCATCATCACCCGCCCCAAGCTGGTCGTTGCCGACGAGCCGGTCTCGGCGCTCGATGTCTCGATCCGCGCCCAGATCCTCGATCTGTTCGCAGAGCTCAACCAGAAGCTCGGCATCGCCTACCTCTTCATCACCCACGACCTGACCGTGGCCCGCGCCATCACGGACGAGGTGCTGGTCATGCATGACGGCAAGATCGTCGAGCGCGGCAAGACGAGCGAAGTGCTCGACCACCCGCAGTCCGAGGCTGCCAAGGCGCTTGTCACCGCCGCCCCTGACTTGCACCGGGCGATCGCGGAGCGGCTGCGGGAGCAAGGCTGATCAGGAGAGAAGGCGGCCCGATCACTCCTGCGTCTTGACCACATCGACCGGGCTGATATCGAGCAGGTCGAGCGTGCGGCGCAGCAGGCGGATCTCGCTCTCGGCCAGTTGCGAATCCGCCTTGGCGATCTCCGCCATATGTTTGGCCAATTGCCGGCGCCGCTCGACGTCGAGATCGCGGAACAGTGCAATCGCCTGCGAGCCATTGGTCTCGTAGCCGAACTCGTTGAGATATTCGATGACGCTGTCGATGCTGCTTTCCTGAATGCCGAAGGCGTCCTTGCAGATGCGCCGGAAGGCAACCATTTCGCTCTCGCTGACCGACCCGTCGGCCAGGATCATGCGAAACAGCATCAGCAATTCCGCCGACAGGACCGGATCGTCCGCCACCTTGCGCACGCCGGGGTCGCCGTCGAATATCTGACGTATCTGGTCCAGCAATGCGAATGCCATCAGGAGCCTCTTTCCGGGTTAACTACACAAACACAATCCAGGCGCGATGCGCTGGGATAGAGGTAGCGCGGAATCGATCTTGCGCAAACAGGGCGGCCGTGGTCGAACGCTCGATATTTCAGCCGGCCGGACACCTCCATACATCAGATGATCGACCTTAGTATCCAGACCGTCGCCATGCTCGCTTTCGCCGCTTTTGCTGCGGGCTTTGTCGATTCGATCGCCGGCGGCGGCGGGCTGATCACAGTGCCGGCGCTGCTGCTTGCCGGCTTCACGCCGGTCCAGGCGCTCGCCACCAACAAACTGCAAGGCATGTTCGGCTCGGGCTCGGCGACCATCCACTACGCGTCGAAGGGTCATGTCGACCTGCGCCGGCAATTGCCGTCGGCGCTTCTGGCCCTTGTCGGCAGCGCCATCGGCGCCTTGCTGGCGACGATCGTGCCGGGTGACATACTGCGGGCTGCCCTGCCCATCGTGCTGATCGCCATCGCGCTCTACTTCGCGTTCAAGCCCAACATGAACGATGTCGACCGCGCCGAGCGCCTGTCGCCGTTCCTGTTTGGATTGACCTTGGTGCCCGCCATCGGCTTCTACGATGGCCTGTTCGGGCCAGGCGCCGGCTCCTTTTACATGCTGGCCTTCGTGGCACTTGCCGGCTACGGCGTGCTCAAGGCGACGGCGCATACCAAATTGCTCAACTTCGCCTCCAACATCGGCGGCTTCATCGTCTTCGCGGCCTTCGGCGTCGTCTACTGGAAGATCGGTCTGATGATGGGCGTCGCCCAGTTCCTCGGCGCTCGCGTCGGCGCCAGCCTGGCCATGCGCATCGGCGCAAGACTGATCAAGCCGCTGCTGGTGATCGTATGCCTGGCGCTTGCTGTGAAGCTGCTGGCTGACCCGGCGAACCCGCTGCGGGCCTTGATTGGTGTGTGATCCCGCGCCCTGATAGGATGCCGCTGTTCGAATCATGTTGGAGAGGCAGACATGAATCTTAGCGCACCTACCCAGATCGTTTTTATCATCTCCGTTGTTATCGCCATCATCGGCGTTCTCGCCGCGCTTGGCGTTCTCTCATTCATTCCACTCGCATCGGCGTGGATCGTGCTTATTGCTTTCATCGTGCTTGCCGGCGGCTGCTTGATGCGCGGCGCCTGACCATTTCCCTTGAAGTGGGGACGAGGAGCGCCCGGCCAAAAGCCGGGCGCTTTTGATTCCGGCCCTTGGTCTGTTAGATTTGACTGGCGCGAGGATGGCCGATGCCAGTCAAGATGCAACCCCAGCAAGAGCAGGACCGGTCCGTCGCCGGGCGGTTTGAGATGCGCCGGCGCCTGCCCGATCCTCGACTTCAGGGCATTGTGTCGGACATTTGCGGCTATCGCGAAATGGCGCCCGGCCATATGCGCAACGTCGAATATGCGTCGCTCACCGTACCGCTGGTCATCAGCTTCGCCGAACCCTTCGCCATCGGCCTCGGCAAGGCGCCCGGCGACAATGACCGCTTCGCCAGTTTCGCCGCCGGCCTCTTTGCCGGACCGGTGGTGATCGAATCCTTCGGCGGCGCCTGCTGCGTCCAGGTCAACTTCACGCCGCTTGGCGCACGCCGTTTCTTCCGCCTGCCGATGAGCGAACTGACAGACAGCATGGTCGTCCTCGACGACGTGCTTGGCGCTCAGGGCTTGGCGCTGCGTGAATGGCTGGGCAATGCGCCGGATTGGACGACGCGTTTCGACATGGCCGAAGCCTTCGTCACCGCCCGTCTCGAGAAGGCCGCCGAGACGCCACTTGAAATCGCCTGGGCCTATGACCGCATCATCACATCCGGCGGCCGGACCCGCATTGCATCGATCGCCGAAAGGCTGGGCTGGAGCCGCAAACATCTCGCCGGCAGTTTTTCCAACGCCATCGGCATGGGCCCCAAGACACTGTCGCGCATCGTCCGCTTCAACCGCGCGCTCGGCCTGTCGAGGCAGCAGGCCGTCGACTGGGCCGATATCGCAGCCGATTGCGGCTATGCCGACCAGGCGCATCTGGTACGCGAATTCCGCGACCTCGCCGGCGAGACACCAACCGGAATCTCGGCCAGGTAACATTTCTTCAAGACGCCGGAACGGCCTTTACCCACAGTGGGGCATCGACCAACCCCACTGAAGGAGATCGACATGACCACCACCACCGAAGCGCCCCGCCTCTACCCCGCCTTGCGCTACAGGAACGCGGCAAAGATGATCGACTGGCTGGGCGAAGCCTTCGGCTTCAGCGTCCGGGCCCGCTATGGCGAAGGCGACGTCGTGCACCATGCCGAACTGGTCTTCGGCTCCTCGATGATCATGCTGGGCACCGTGCGCGACGACGACTACGGCAAGATGGTCGGCGAACCCGGCTCAGGCGGCGGCAAGTCGATCTACATCGCCGTCGATGATGCCGATGCCGCCTATGCCAAGGGCAGGAAGGCTGGCGCCACGATCATCCAGGAATTGACCAACCGCGACTATGGCAGCCGCGAGTTCATCTGCCGCGACCCGGAAGGCAACGTCTGGTCCTTCGGTACCTACTGGCCGAAGGCAGGCGACAAGGGCTGAGCCAACCGCGAATTACCGCGCCAGTGCAAAGATCGCGTCGCAGTCGAGATGGGTCTCCAGCTCGGCTGCGACCTCGTCCAGCGCCCGCTCGACCTCGGCTCGGTAATCGATGCCGCCGCCCTTGATGCCGAGGCTTTCGAGGAATCTTCCGCGAAAGCCGTCGGCGCCAAACAGACCGTGCATATAGGTGCCGATCACCTTGCCATCGACCGACACTGCCCCGTCATCGATGCCATTGATGACTGCAGACGGCCTCAGCGTATCCGGCCCGGTGGTGCGGCCGAGATGGATTTCATAGCCTTCGAGCGGCAGGTCGAACGGCACCGAACGGGCGCTGACGTTGCGCACCGTCTTTTCCGGCTCCATCACCGCTTCGATGTCGAGCAGGTC
>NZ_RZRW01000533.1:0-3857 GCF_003998745.1 Mesorhizobium sp. M7A.F.Ca.US.014.04.1.1
GGCGTTCTCCGTCCACCTTTTGACCGCCTCGGGGTCGTTCCTGGCCTTCCTGTCGCTCGTGGCGGCAAGTGAAGAGCGCTGGACCGCAATGTTCTGGTGGCTCGGGCTGGCCCTGTTCGTCGACGGCATCGATGGGCCGATCGCCAGAAAACTCGAGGTCAAGGAGATCCTGCCGACATGGTCGGGCGAACTGCTCGACAACATCATCGACTACGTGACCTACGTGCTGATCCCGGCCTTCGCGCTCTATCAGCGCGGCTTCATGGGCGAGGGCCTGTCATTCCTGTCGGCGGCGATCATCGTCGTTTCCAGCGCCATCTACTATGCCGACACCGGCATGAAGACGAAGGAGAATTTCTTCAAGGGATTCCCGGTGGTCTGGAACATGGTGGTGTTCACCCTGTTCGTCATCGAGCCCGGACAATGGGTTTCGTTCGCGGTGGTGGTGGTGGCCGGCGTCCTGACTTTCGTGCCGATCAACTTCATCCACCCGGTGCGGGTGGTGCGGCTGCGGCGCATCAACCTTGGGATGACCCTGTTGTGGTGCGCTTTCGGCGCGCTTGCCCTGGCCCAAGCGGCGCTCGCCGCCTTCTACGATCAGATCGGCGTGCTGGGCGAGCAGGTCAGCACCTTCACCAAGATCGGCATCACCATCACCGGGCTTTATCTTGCCTGCATCGGTGGCATCATGCAGTTCTTTCCCAATCTCGGTGCCAAAAAGGCCTGATCGGCCACTCCCACAGGGAGCCTGGCCCCACAAGCCTAGCCCACAGGAAGCCTAGCAATGTCCAAAGCGATCCGCATTCATGCCAATGGCGGCCCGGAAGTTCTGACCTATGAGGACGCTGATCCCGGCCAGCCGGGATCCGGGCAGATCCTGGTCCGGCACACCGCGATCGGCCTCAATTTCATCGATGTCTACCATCGCTCCGGTCTCTATCCGCCACCCGGCGGCTTCCCGCTCGTGCCAGGCAGCGAAGCCGCCGGCGTGGTGCTGGAGGTCGGCCATGGCGTCGACTGGCTGAATCCGGGCGATCGCATCGCCTATGCCGTGACGACGGGGGCTTACGCGCAAGAACGCGTCATCGATGCCAGCCGCGTCGTCAAGGTTCCGGATGGCATCAGCGACGAACAGGCCGCAGCGATGATGCTGAAGGGCATGACCGCGGAATATCTGCTGCGCCGGACGTTCAAGGTGAAGGCCGGCGACACGATCCTGTTCCATGCCGCTGCAGGCGGCGTCGGCCTGATCCTCGGCCAATGGGCAAAACATCTCGGCGCCACCGTCATCGGCACCGCCAGCTCGTCCGACAAGATCGAGCTCGCCAGGGCGCATGGTTTCGATCACGTCATCAACTACAAGGAACAGGATTTCGTCGCCGGCGTCGCCGCCATCACCGGCGGCAAGAAATGCGATGTCGTCTACGATTCGGTCGGCAACGACACGTTTCCGGCTTCGCTCGACTGCCTGCGGCCGCTCGGCATGTTCGTCAGCTTTGGCCAGTCCTCGGGACCTATACCGCCGTTCAGCATGTCGTTGCTGGCACAGAAGGGCTCGTTGTTCGCAACAAGGCCGACACTGTTCGTCTACAACGCAAAACGCGAGGACCTCGACGCTTCTGCTGCCGCCCTGTTCGAGGTCGTGCTCAGCGGCGCGGTCGAGATCCGGATCAACCAGCGCTACGCGCTGAAGGACGCCGGCAAGGCGCATTCCGACCTCGAGGGCCGCAGGACCACAGGGACGACCATTCTCATCCCTTAGTTCGTTCTGCCTTGCTATCCCTTGAATTTCCGCTGAAATTCTTGAAGCTCTTTCAAGACGTGTGCCGCTTTCCGATGAGAGCCGGCCGCGCCTACCATGCCTGCGGGAACACAGAACATGTCTGGCTAACCAGATGGGAGGCACTGTGAGTGCAAATCAGGACGGCACGAACCTGCTTGAGGTGCGTGGCCTCACCAAGATATTCGGCACGCTGACGGCGTGCGATCATATCGATCTCGACATCGCCAGGGGTGAGATCCACGCCTTGCTCGGCGAAAACGGCGCCGGCAAGTCGACGCTGGTCAAGATGCTTTTCGGCTCGCTGGAGCCCAATGCCGGCGAGATCTTCTGGAACGGTCAGGCCGTCAGGATTTCCAGCCCGGGCGTCGCGAAAAAGCTCGGCATCGGCATGGTGTTCCAGCATTTTTCGCTGTTCGAGGCGCTGACCGCGGCCGAAAACATCGCGCTGTCGCTGGACGACGGCTCGCCGATCAGCAGCATCGCTGCGAAGGCGAGGGCGCTTTCCTTCAGCTATGGCCTGCCGCTCGATCCTGAATCGCTGGTCGGCGACCTGTCGGTGGGCGAGCGCCAGCGCATCGAAATCATCCGCTGCCTGCTGCAGACGCCGCAGCTCATCATCCTGGACGAACCGACCTCGGTGTTGACGCCGCAGGAAGCCGACAAGCTGTTCGAGACGCTGGAGCGCCTGCGCTCGGAAGGCAAATCCATCCTCTACATCTCGCACCGGCTCGAAGAGGTCAAACGCATCTGCGACCGCGCCACCGTGCTGCGCCACGGCAAGGTGGTCGGCCATTGCAATCCGCGTGAGGAAACAGCCTCTTCGCTGGCGCGAATGATGGTCGGCAATGAGGTGCAGGCCGTGGTGCGCGCGCCGGTCGAGGGCATCGACAAGGCGCAGCCGCTGCTCGAAATCCGCAATCTCAGCCGCCAACCGGCGACGCCGTTCTCGATCCCGCTCAAGGGCATCAACCTGAACGTCCGCGCCGGCGAGGTGATCGGCATCGCCGGCGTCGCCGGCAATGGTCAGGGCGAGTTCTTCGAATCCGTTTCGGGCGAAGTGCTGCAGCAGGATGCCGCCTCGGTGCGCATTCGCGGCAAGGATTCGGGAAGCCTCACCATCACCGGACGGCGCCTGCTGGGCGCTGCCTTCGTGCCGGAGGAGCGCCTCGGCCACGGTGCCGCACCGCGCATGAAGCTTTCCGAAAACCTGCTGCTGTCGCGCCATGCCACCGACGGCAAGGCGTTCGTCGGTTCCGGCGGAATGGTCAAGAGCGCCGCCATCCAGGCCGCGTCCCAACGCATCATCGAGGCGATGGACGTGCGCAAGAGCGCGCCGGATCCGGAGGCCGCGGCTCTTTCGGGCGGCAATCTGCAGAAATTCATCGTCGGCCGCGAACTCGACCGCCGGCCAAGCGTCATGGTGGTGAACCAGCCGACCTGGGGCGTCGATGCGGGCGCTGCCGCCCACATCCGCCAGGCCTTGATCGAGTTGTCGCGCAGCGGATCAGCGGTGCTGGTGATCAGCCAGGATCTCGACGAGCTGTTCGAGATCTCGGATGCGATCGCGGTCATGCACAATGGCGAGTTGTCGAAGCCGATGCCGATCGCCGAAGCGACCTTCGAGAAGGTCGGCTTGCTGATGGGTGGCGCCGAACCCGGTCACGCCGAACACACGTTGGAGACGGCATGATGCGCCTCGAACTCGTCAAACGCCCGCAGCGCTCCATGCTGTTTTCGGCCCTGTCGCCGTTCATCGCTTTCGCGCTGACCATCATTGCCGGGGCCGTCATGTTCGCACTGCTCGGCGTCAATCCGCTGACTGCGTTCAACATCTATTTCATCGAGCCGATCAGCCAAATCTGGCAGTTGCATGAGCTGGCGATCAAGGCCGCGCCGCTCATCCTGATCGCTGTCGGCCTGTCGGTTTGCTACAAGGCCAACATCTGGAACATCGGCGCCGAAGGCCAGTTCATCCTCGGCGGCATCGTTGGCTCGATGCTTCCAGTACTGTTTCCGCAGTTCGAAGGCCCGCTGGTGCTGCCGTTGATGCTGTTGCTCGGCATGGTCGGAGGTG
>NZ_RZRW01000534.1:0-3850 GCF_003998745.1 Mesorhizobium sp. M7A.F.Ca.US.014.04.1.1
CGCCGCTGCCTACGGCACGACATTCTACGGCCAGCTTGCCGCCGAACGTGTCGGCCGGCAGGCGCTCAACATCGTCTATCCCTCGCCAAGCGCAGCCGACCGGCAGAACTTTGCCGGCCGCGAGGCCGTCAGCGCCATCAAGCGGCTGCAGGAGGCGGGCTACGACCGCTATGCCGAGACGCTCTATCGCGACCTTGCCGGGCAGTTGACCAGTCCAGGCGAACTGGCGCTGCTCGCTGTCCTTGCCGAAAAGCAAGGGAACCATTTCATGGCGCTGAAAATCGGCAAGATCGCCGGGGCGCGCGGCATTGATGTCGGCGCATTGTCGCATCCGCTCGGCGTCATTCCCGATTCGGCCGACATTTCCGGCTCAGGCAAGGCGCTGGCCTATGCGATCGCCCGCCAGGAAAGCGAATTCAACATCGGCGCCGTGTCGAGCGCCGGCGCGCGCGGGCTGCTGCAGCTGATGCCGGGAACCGCAAGGCAATTGGCGAAGAAGGCCGGGCTGCAGTTTTCGCAAACACGGCTGACCACCGATGCCGGCTACAACGCGACGCTTGGTTCGGCCTTCCTCGGCGAACAGCTCGACCGCTTCAACGGCTCCTACGTGCTGACCTTCGCCGGCTACAATGCCGGCCCCAACCGGGCCAGGCAGTGGGTGGGCAGATATGGCGACCCGCGCGGCAAGGACATCGACGCGGTCGTCGACTGGATCGAGCGGATTCCCTACACGGAAACAAGAAGTTACGTTCAGCGAGTGATGGAGAATTACGAGGTCTACAAGATGCGTATTTCCGGCGAATACGACATTGTCGGGGATCTGGTGAACGGGCGGAGTTGAGCCTTTCTGTCCTTCTCCACTTGTGGGAGAAGGCAAGAGCGCCTTTTATTGACCATCCCTGCCCTCGCCTGTAGCTGTCCAGATTGATACAGCGAGGTCGCACATTCCGATGGCAAGCGAGCAGCTTTTTTCCGACTTCTTCTACAGCGCACCGGACGGGTTAAAACTCCATGCGCGCGTCTATGGCGAGGCCAATTCCGGACCCTGGCCGGTTGTCTGCCTGCCTGGCCTGACCCGCAATGCCAGGGATTTTCACGAGCTGGCGCTCTATCTGTCGACGCATGCGGCAACTCCACGAAAGGTCATCGCCTTCGACTACCGCGGGCGCGGGCAGTCAGCTTATGATCCCGACGTCAAAAATTACAATGTCGGCGTGGAGGCCGGCGACATTCTCGCCGGGCTGGCGGCGCTGAACATCGGAGAAGCGGCCTTCATCGGCACCTCGCGCGGGGGATTGATCATCCATGTGCTCGGGACGATGCGGCCATCCGTCCTGAAAGCCATTGTTTTCAACGACATCGGACCGATGATCGAGACGGCCGGACTTGCCCATATCCAGTCTTATCTCGAGCGCGACCCGGCACCGAAAACCCGCACACAGGCGGCGGCCGCCCAGCGCAGCGTGCATGGCGAAGACTTCTCCGCTCTTGCCGGCGCCGATTGGGATCGGATGGTATGGGCTCTCTACCGCGAAACGGATGGTGGGCTGGTGCCGGATTTCGATCCGAAGCTGGTGGATACCGTTGCCAGTCTCGATCTGACGCAGAAGCTGCCTGACCTATGGCCGCAATTCGAGGCGTTGGCCGCGATTCCTCTGCTCACCATACGGGGCGTTAATTCGAGATTGCTGTCCACAGACACGCTCAAGCAGATGAGAGAGCGCCATTCCATGATGGAGACGATCACCGTCGAGGGTCAGGGCCATGCGCCGTTCCTCGAGACCGGCAGCCTACCGGGCGACATAGGCGCTTTTCTCGATCAGGCCGAGCGGAAGAATATCCTGAAGTAAATCCCATGACCGAACAAGGTCACGGGATAGCTATGATAGTATAGGCAAGTTTCTTCAGCCTACTTGGCTTTTGAACTTTTCCGAGTCGCTTTCGGCGACTCCTTAGCGGCGGCGGCTGCCCCGTCCCTCTTTTTCCGCTCTGCCGTCGGCGACGAAGGCGTCGTCACGGGCGAAGAAAACATGGGGCCTTCAGCGCAATTGCCGCCCGGCTGAGTCGATCGAGGCGTTTCCAGCACGATGACACAGCCATCGAGATCGTTGGTGGCCAGATGCGCGTAGCGCATCGTCATCGACAGCGTTTGGTGGCCGAGCCACATCTGCACGCGCCTGATGTCGATGCCGCCCTGGACAAGACGCGAGGCGCAGGTATGGCGCAATATGTGCGGCACCACCTGATCGTCGGCGCCGAGGCCGACTTCGGCCTTCGCGTCGTTCCAGATGGCACGGAACTGTGCCTGGCTGAGCTTGGTGAACGGTCCTTTGGGCCGACGACCCTCGGTGGGAGGCAGCTTGATGACCTCCTTGACCCGCTCGGTCATCGGAATGGTGCGGCTGCGGCCGGATTTGGTGATCCAGAAGGAGACGCGATGCTCCTGGATATCGTTCCAGATCAGCCCAAGCGCCTCGCCGAGACGGCATCCGGTGTCGACCAGGAAAACGGAAAGCCTGTAGGCATCCTCGCTGCGGCTCTTGATGGCGGCGAACAGGCGCGCCTCTTCGTCCCTTTCGAGGAAGCGAATCCGACCCGCCCGCTCCTTCTGGCGGCGGAACTCGGGCAGGCTGTGGATATCTCCCATCTTGTGAGCCTTGCGCAGCAGTTTGCTGAGGGCAGCCATCTTTCGATTGATGGTTGCGTTGCTGTTGCCGCGCTGGCGCAGGGTGCCGATAAGGTTGTCCAGGGTACTTTGGTCAAAGGCGCTGAAACGCTCACCAAGGAGAATCTCGTCTATTTCGCCGATGAACGAGCTGACATTATACTTATGCCGCCCATCATCCCATAATATGTCCCGATATGCTGAAAAAAGATCTCCGACCCGATGCGATTTTACTTCTCTAATCTTGTTGTAGGTGTATCGAATCTTCGGACTTTGAGAAGAAAACATCGAAAAATGATCAGAGGACTCGCCCTCTTGAATCGCTTCGTTCGTCATCATTTGCCACACCCCCGAGTGGGATAGGTCAGCCCTACCCGCTTGGAAGCGTCCTTTCAAGAGATTTTAATCACGCAGTTGTGATTTCATCCGCCCATCAGCGGATCCCACGAAACCACCCCACGGATTTATTCAGCTACCGTTACCCCCATCCTTCCGTTTGCCTTGATCCAGTCACGAAACAAAAACAGCCCGGGCGTTTGCGCGCCCGGGCTGGATTTCACCTGTAAGGAACCAGCCCTTAGAACGAGCGCTGGAAGCGGAGGATACCGCCGATGTTGCTCTTCTTGTCGGCATGGGTCCAGTTGGACACGGTGTCGTTGCCGACATTAAGGTAATCGACTTCGGCCGTAACCGTGAAGCCAGGAACCACGTCGTAGGCGATGTTCGCCGCGATGCCGAGGTTCTTGCCCTCGTCATATGACACCTGAGCGTTGAACGAGGTCTTCTCGTTGAACTTGTAGGTGCCACCGCCCCACAGTGCCCAATTGCCGCTCCACTGCTTGTACATGCCGCGACCACCAGCAGGGAAATTCAAGCTTGCGTCGGTGTAGTTGTCGTCGGTGCCGTAACCGCCCATGATGAACAGCGTCAGCTCGTTCGTCGCGTTCACGTCCAAGCGAACCTTGGTGGCGACTTCTTCGTAGTTGCTGTCATACGAAACAACGCCGGTGATTGCACCCCAGCCCTGCGTCCACTTCACACCGCCGACGACATGCGGAACATAGCTGTCGATCGTGTAGGCGCCATAGCCTTCTTCGAGTGAAACCACAGCCGAGAAGCCGTTGCCAGCATCGAAGTAATACTGGATGACGTTGGTGTCGAAGCCGCCATAGGGAACCAGCGTAT